>NZ_JAKUGE010000010.1:0-107850 GCF_022663795.1 Bacillus cereus group sp. BfR-BA-01349 | reverse complement strand
CTGCTTTTATTTTATCTTTTGAAGAAAATTTAGCCATAAAAAATGCACCTCCAATTGTTAGTTATGTGTCTAACAATTGGGGTGCACTTCAAGAAAGTGGGCTTTTTTTATTTGTAAATTTAAACTAGTATGTTTATTGCATACTTATAAAGGATATTTATCTTTTTAATTACAAAAATATTCAAAAAAGTGAACCTTTTTCTAGGTTCATACGTCTAATACATGTAAAGTTAAATTGGAAGTGATGAAGTGAGGATGAAACAGGAGGAGCGATTGTGAAAGTAATCCCTTTATATAAAATGATTATAAAAGAAGAAACGGATGTTTCTTTAGCGAAAAAAGGTGATCATGAAGCCTTTGTAGCGCTTATACATACAGAAAAAGTGAAGATGTATCGAATAGCAAAGGCGATGTTACGTGATGAGACAAATATAGAGGATGCGATACAGACAACAATTTTAAAAGCCTATGAAAATATAAAAAAATTAAAGAAAGAAGAATTTTTTCAAACTTGGTTAATTCGAATACTAATAAATGAGTGTAACAATATTATTAGAGCGTATAAAAATGTAATTGTGACAGAAGAGAATGATTACAATATGAGTGCGTGTGATCAGTATGAAGATATAGATTTGTGTAATGCGATTCAGTCGTTACATGAAGAATTAAGAGCTGTTACGGTGCTTTATTACTATGAAGACATGAATCAAGTGAGTATAGCAAAGCTGTTAGAAATACCGAAAGGAACAGTGAAATCAAGATTGTCACGCGCGAGGGAACAACTACAAAAACGATTAAAGATGGAATAGGGGGTGTAAAGGATGGATAATGAAAAATTATTTGATGAGAAATTAAAAAAGAGAATAAAAGATGAAAATGTTATAGTACCTCCAGAGTTAAATGAAAAGATTAATGGTACGCTACATAATCTTAAGGTAAAAAAGAAGAGTTACAAAATTCATATGATGATAATTAGTGCAGCGGTTTGTATACTTTCAGTGGTATCTATGTCTGAGTTTTCTATACAAAGTTTTGCGCAAAATGGTGGAGTATTTGAATATGTAAAGAAAAAAGCGTTTTCTGATTTTGAAAATGAAGAAGAAATAAAATCGAATGTACATTATCCAGATAAAGAAAAGATTCATCAAAAAATGCTAGATTCTATTGATTATTTTAAAAATATTTCAGGACAATTTGAGGAATATTCTAGCTCATCAAGAATTGCTACAACATATAAGTATGCGATTGATACGGAGAAACAAAGAGGTATCTCTTCGAAAGAAGATAAACTAGCGAAAAAACGAACAATTATATATAACGAGGGCAAGAAAAAAGAGTTTGATGATGAGAAGTATACCTATAAAGAGACAAAATGGAACCCAAAAGAAAGAAACAATGAACTATTAAAATTAAATCCTACGGAAAGGTTAGTGAGAAAATCAGATGAGAAAAAGAGATATGATGATGAATATGTAGGGCTAGCTAAATATAGTATTCAATCAGAATTCGCAGATTTGTTAATTCGATATAAAGATTGGAATTATAAAGAAACGAAATATCTTGGATTAGATTGTTACAAAATTGAAGGAGTTATCAACATAGAGATGCCTGTTAGCACCTCTGAAGATTTAAGAGGGAAATTCGAAATGGTTGTGGAGAAAAATACAGGGATTATGTTGAAATTTCTTAGTTTTCAAGAAGGCTTGATTCAATATTCAGTTACGACTGAATGGATACAAATAGATAAGGGATTGAAAGAAAGTATGTTTCAAAAGGATAGCGCTAAATATGAAAAAATGAAAAACATATTGGGTGAATAGAAACAGGAGGAGAGTAAATGGGGAATCATTCATCTTTAAGAGAAGAGAAAAATAAGCAAAAATATAAAAAGAAAAAGATAATAAGTTTACTACTGGCGGTATTACTATTTGGTGGAATTGGCTATGGAGCCTATGTATATATGAAAACTTCTAGTCTCGTACAAAAATCTAATTTGAATTTAGCACGAGGCGAAAAATCCAATTTACGTGAGAAATCTGTAAAGCCAATTGCAAATCATGTTTCACTTTTAATTATGGGAATTGATGAAAATCAAGAACGACAAAAGGAATATAATGGTGCATTTCATACAGACGCATTATTGTTAGCGACTTTTAATAAAGATGATAAAACAGTGAAATTAACGAGTATACCGCGTGATACATATACATATGTTCCAGTTGAAAAGAAAAAAGATAAAATAACCCATGCATATGGAAGTGGTTTCGTTAAAAATGGTAAAGATGGAGGACCGCAAGCTTCTGTGGAAGCGGTAGAAAAATTGTTACAGGTGCCTGTTGATTATTTTGTGAAATTTAATTTTGGTTCCTTTACTAAAATTGTTGATGGGTTAGATGGTATTGAAGTGGATGTCCCAGTTGAATTTACGGAGCAAAATAGTAAAGATGAACCTGAAGCGATTCATTTGAAAAAAGGATTACAAAAATTAAATGGGGAAGAAGCACTTGCACTAGCAAGAACGCGCCATATTGATAGTGATGCAATGAGAGGACAACGCCAACAACTTGTTATTGAAGCGATTTTAAGTAAATTAAAAAGTGTAGGATCGATTGCGAAGTTAGAAAAAATAGTTGAGGCGGTTGATGGTGATTTTAAAACAAATTTAGTAATGGATGATATTTTATCTTTTTATAAATACGGTTTAAACGGTTCAGTTGAAAAAATACAATTAGCTGGTGATGATTTATACTTACCTAATGGCCCAAACGGGCAACGTGTATATTATTATAATCTTAATAAAAAAGATCTACAGAGTTTGAGTAATACTCTTAGAACACATCTAGGATTAAGTGAAAAGCAAATTGAGGAGAATTAAAGCAGACGAAATGTCTGCTTTTTTATTTTTGTCTAATGGTATGACATTTAGTTTTTAATGTTATATACTATTTTAAAATTTTAGTTAATAGTGTAACATAATAGTAGGGTTCAAGTTAAGTAGCAAGGGGGCTACCATATAGAATAAATGTTATTGCTTAAAATAGTTTGGGAGAAATGAAAATACAGGGGAGTAGCAAAAATGAGAATTGCAAAGAATTTAACATTCCAAGTTATTGTGGCCATTATTTGTGGTATTGCAGTAGGGGCAATTTGGCCGAGTGTTGGACAACAAATGAAGCCAATTGGTGAAACATTCATCAATATGATTAAAATGGTTATTGCACCGATTATCTTTTTAACAATTGTACTCGGTATTGCAAGTATGGGAAGTATGAAAAAGGTAGGCCGTGTTGGTGGGAAGGCACTACTATATTTTGAAATTGTTACAACAGCTGCTTTAATTATTGGTATCATCGTAGCAAATGTTGTGCGTCCCGGAGATGGATTAGATCCCTCAAAACTAAAAGGCGGAGATGTTTCACAATATGTACAAAGCGGGCAAGAAATGAAATGGATGGATTTCTTTTTACATATTGTGCCGTCTAACATGTTTGAAGCATTTGCAAAAGGTGATATTTTACAAGTGTTATTCTTCTCCATTTTATTCGGCGCAGGATTAACGATGTTAGGGAAAAATGGACAACCGGTTATTGATTTTTTTGAAAGATTATCGAAAGTATTTTTTAACATTTTATCAATTGTAATGAAATTAGCACCGGTTGGAGCATTCGGTGGGATGGCATTTACAATTGGGAAGTATGGTTTAAGCACGCTCATACCACTTGGCAAATTAATGATTTGTGTATATGCGACAATGGCATTATTTGTTTTTATTGTTTTAAATTTTATTTGTAAACTGTATAAATTTAGTTTGTGGAAATATTTAGCGCATATTAAAGAAGAATTACTTATTGTTCTCGGGACATCATCGTCAGAATCAGTACTGCCGCGAATGATGACAAAGATGGAAGACTTCGGGTGTTCGAAACCGGTAGTAGGTTTAGTCATTCCAACAGGCTATTCTTTTAACTTAGATGGAACAACAATTTATTTATCGATGGCTACTATATTTTTAGCACAAGTTTTCCACGTCGATCTTTCACTAGGTCAACAATTAACAATAATAGCTATTTTATTAGTTACATCTAAAGGAGCAGCAGCAGTAACCGGCGGGGGATTCATTGTACTAGCATCTACTCTATCTGCAATGAATGTTATCCCATTAGAAGGTTTAGCGTTATTACTTGGTGTAGATCGTTTCATGTCAGAAGCACGTGCTATCGTTAATTTAATTGGTAACGGTATTGCAACTGTAGTTGTTGCAAAAAGTGAAAATGAATTTGATGATGAGAAGTATACGAGAGTAGTAGAGGAAATGAAACGAGAAAAAATGGCCAGGTAAAAAGTCAGCTTTGCTGACTTTTTTATTTTTGTAGAAAAGATGTTTTTAGATATATGCATTATTTATTAGCAATAATTAACAAGTATTCAAGTGGTAAATGAGATGAAAGTGATTAAAACAACAAATGTGTATGAATGCGAAATAAGGTTTGAACAAAATATGGCATTTTTATGAATATTACTGTAAAAAAATAATTTTTTAAAAATTTTCAATAATAATACTTTGCAAAAATTAAAAAATTAGTAGAATAAGAATTAGTAAGAATCGTCTGATAAATATATAGAGAAAAACAGAATCATCAGAAAATTCTTTAATAGCTATCGTTTAGAATTAGGGAGGGTACAGAAAATGAAAAAGAAAAAAATGAAAAAACTAACAGCAGTTGTAGTACCGGTTTTAGCAATGAGCATGGCACTAACAGCATGTTCTACATCAGGCGGAGATAAAAAGACAAGCACAAACTCAAGTGGAGATAGCAAGTCAGAGGGAAAATTAGCGGCAAAACAAGTGTTGAATCGAACAGTAAACCAAGAGATTCCAACGATGGATTCTTCTAAATCAACAGATACAGTATCTTCACAAATGCTAGGGAATACGATGGAAGGATTATATCGTCTTGATAAAGATAATAAGCCTATTCCAGCTGCAGCAGAATCTAGCACGAAAAGTGAAGATGGTAAAAAATATACATTTAAACTACGTAAAGATGCAAAATGGTCAAATGGAGATCCAGTAACGGCGAAAGATTTCGTATACGCTTGGCAACGTCTATTAGATCCAAAAACAGCTGCTGAGTATGCATTTATCGCACTCCCGATTAAAAATGCAGAAGTAGTAAATAAAGGAGAAAAACCTGTAACTGAATTAGGAGTAAAAGCAGTAGATGATCTTACGCTTGAAGTTGAATTAGAGCAAGCGGTACCGTACTTCTTAAACTTAGTAGCATTCCCATCGTACTACCCATTAAATGAAAAATTCGTAAAAGAAAAAGGGGAGAAGTTCGGTATAGAGTCTGATACAACAGTTTATAATGGACCGTTCATTCTTAAAGATTGGAAGCATGAACAAGGATGGCAATTAAAGAAAAATGATCAATATTGGGATAAAAAGACTGTAAAACTTGAAGAAGTTAACTTCAGTGTTGTTAAAGAACCAGCAACTCTTATCAATTTATATGATAGCGGTCAAGTTGACTTTGCTTTATTAACTGGAGAGTTCGTAGATAAATACAGAAATAAGAAAGATGAATTCGGAACATATTCACAAGTGAGTACGTATTTCATTCGTATGAACCAAAAACGTGATGGACAAGATACACCATTAAAGAGTAAAAAGTTACGTGAAGCAATTGCACTATCAGTTGATAAAAAGAATTTAGCAAACGTAATTTTAAATGATGGATCAAAAGAAGCTGACTTCTTAGTACCAAAAGGTTTAGCAACTGGACCAGACGGTAAAGACTTCCAAGAAACGTTTAAAAATGGTTTAAAACCAAATGCTAAAAAAGCTGCTGCAGCTTGGGAAGAAGCGAAAAAAGAGCTAGGTAAAGACCAAGTTACAATTGAATTCTTAAACTATGATACTGGTAATGCGAAAAAAGTTGGAGAATATATTAAGGACCAAATTGAGAAGAACTTAAAAGGTGTAACAGTTAATATTAAACTTCAACCATTTAAGCAAAAACTAAAATTAGAAACTGAACAACAATATGATATTTCGTATGGCGGATGGAATCCGGATTATGCAGATCCAATGACGTTCTTAGATATGTTTGAGACTGGACATTCTCATAACCAAATGAGCTTCTCTGATCCTAAATATGACGGCATGGTGAAAAAAGCTGGAACGGAATTAATGAGCGATGCGAAAAAACGTTGGGAAGAGTTAGGAAAAGCTGAAAAAACATTACTTGAAGAAGATGTAGCGATTGTACCTTTATATCAACGAGGAGATTCTTATGTTTTACAACCAAATGTAAAGGGAGTAGTAAAACATAATATCAGTCCAGAATTTAGCTTTAAGTGGGCATATGTGACTGAAAAATAATAGAGTTGAAAAAGCATTTAAAAGTGGCTTAGCTACTTTTAAATGCTTTTTTTGTGAGCTTAAAATACTAATTTTTAGTGTGGTTAAATAGAGGCGAATAAGGTGTATAGTATGTACATATAGTAGATGGGGGATAAATCCTACTAAAATAAAAAAATAGAATATTTAAAATAAAACTATTTACAAATGCGAAAAAAAGAGTAGACTAACATTAGTTGTAATTTTCTGAAAAATAAATCTTTAGTAAGGGGTCTCTCAAGGATTGGTAATGTACATATAATTAGGGAGGGTACAAAAATGAAGAGAAAAAAGATGAAAAAGTTAACGGCAGTTGTAGTACCAGTTTTAGCGATGAGTGTTGCATTGACAGCATGTTCTGGGTCAGGTGGGGAAAAGAAAACGACTACTACATCAAATAGTGGGGAAGAAAAAAAATCTGATATTAAATATGCAGCGAAACAAGTATTAAATCGTACGGAAAACCAAGAAATTCCGACGATGGATACTTCTAAATCTACTGATACATTAGGTTCGCAAATTTTAGGGAACACGATGGAAGGCCTATATCGCCTTGATAAAGATAATAAGCCAATTCCTGCTGCGGCAGAGTCTAGTACGAAAAGTGAAGATGGTAAAAAGTATACGTTTAAACTGCGAAAAGATGCAAAATGGTCAAATGGTGAACCTGTAACAGCGAAAGATTTCGGTTTCGCATGGCAGCGCTTACTTGATAAGAATACTGCGGCAGAATATGCATTTATTGCTTACTATATTAAAAATGCAGAAGCGATTAATAAAGGAGAAAAACCTGTAACTGAATTAGGAGCGAAGGCGGTAGATGATTACACGCTAGAAGTAGAATTAGAAAAACCGGTACCGTATTTCTTAAATTTATTAGCATTCCCATCATACTATCCATTAAATGAAAAATTCGTAAAAGAAAAAGGTGATAAGTACGGTTTAGAAGCAGATACAACTGTGTATAACGGTCCATTCGTTATGTCTTCATGGAAACATGAACAAGGTTGGCAGCTGAAGAAAAATGATAAGTACTGGGATAAAAAGACTGTGAAGTTAGAAGAAATTAACTATAGTGTAGTAAAAGAGGTTGCAACGAAAGTAAACTTATATGATACAGGATCAATTGATTTTACATTACTATCAGGAGAGTTTGTAGATAAATATAAATCGAACAAAGAAGAATATGGTGAGTATGCGGAATCAAGTACATTCTTCTTACGTTTAAATCAAAAACGTAACGGACAAGATACGCCTTTAAAGAGCAAAAAACTTCGTGAAGCAATTGCATTATCAGTTGATAAAAAAGGATTGGCAAATGTAATTTTAAATAATGGTTCAAAAGCAACAGATCAATTGGTTCCAAAAGGACTTGCGACAGGGCCAGATGGTAAAGATTATCAAGATACATTTAAAAATGGTCTGAAATATAATCCGAAAAAAGGAGCAGCAGCGTGGGAAGAAGCGAAAAAAGAACTTGGAAAAGATCAAGTTACAATTGAATTGCTAAGCTATGATGATGGAACTGCGAAAAAGATTGCTGACTATGTAAAAGATCAAATTGAGAAAAATTTAAAAGGTGTAACGATTAATACGAAAATTCAGCCGTTCAAACAAAAATTAAAATTAGAAACTGCGCAAGATTATGAAATTTCTTATGCAGGTTGGAGTCCAGACTATGCGGATCCAATGACATTTATTGATATGTTTGAATCGAAGAGCCCGTACAACCAAATGAGTTATTCAAATCCAAAATACGATGAAATGGTAGGAAAAGCAGGTAATGAATTAATGAGTGATGCGAAAAAACGCTGGGAAACGTTAGGGAAAGCTGAAAAATTATTCCTTGAAGAAGATGCAGGGTTAGTTCCTTTATATCAAACAGGAAGATCGTATGTAATGAAACCGAATGTAAAAGGAATTGTGAAACATAACATCAGTCCAGAATATAGCTTTAAGTGGGCGTATGTAACTGAGGATGGCGGAAAAAAATAAAGTGAAAGCATTTCAAAAGTGGCTGAGCTGCTTTTGAAATGCTTTTTAGTATGTATAAGGGAATAAATCTCGTTAGCCTATTGAGAATCGGGTAGGTAATTAGGAAGGTTCTATCGGAGGGATTTAGAGAGGTCAGTAAGTAGTAAGACAGATGATAGTAAGAGACCTCATGCTAATAAGAAAAATATAGAACGTAGTAATAGATTGGAATAAGGGGAGGGATGTTTACATATAAGTAGACGGGGATAATTCATATAGTAGTTAAAACAACAAGTTACTATAATAAAAAAATAAATATTTAGAAAATTTACAAAAATACTTTACAAATTTTTAAAAAATAGTAGAATATTAATTAATAAGAATTTTCTGATAACGAAAGTTAGTAGAGAAATTCTAAATGTTAATATCGTACATATAATTGGGGAGGGTACAAAAAATGAAGAGAAAAAAGATGAAAAAATTGACAGCGGTCGTAGCACCAGTTTTAGTAATGAGTATGGCATTAACAGCTTGCTCTGGATCAGGAGATAAAGAGAAGGCAAGCACAACACCGAAAAGTGGTGAAAAAGAAGGCGGAAAGCTAGCGGCGAAGCAAGTGCTTAATTTAACAGAGTCTCAAGAGATTCCATCTATGGACTCTGCTAAAGCGACAGACCAAGTATCGTTTCTAGCTTTAAACAACGTAATGGAAGGTTTATATCGACTTGATAAAGATAATAAAGCAACACCAGGAGTTGCTGAATCATATAAAAAGAGTGATGATGGTAAAAAGTATACATTTACATTAAATAAAAATGCAAAATGGTCAAATGGAGAGCCTGTAACAGCGAAGGATTTCGTGTTTGCTTGGAAACGTGCGGTAGATAAAAATACAGCAGCGGAATATGCATACATTATGTTTGATTTAAAGAACGCAAAAGCAATTAATGATGGGAAAGCACCACTTGATACGTTAGGTGTAAAAGCTGTAGATGATTACACATTAGAGGTAGAATTAGAAAATCCAGTTCCTTACTTTGTAGAATTAACTTCATTCGGAACATTCTATCCGTTAAATGAAAAATTCGTAAAAGAAAAAGGTGAAAAATTTGGTTTAGAAGCAGATACAACGTTATACAACGGACCATTTACATTAACAGACTGGAAACATGAAGAAGGATGGAAATTAAAGAAAAATGCACAATATTGGGATAATAAAACAGTTAAGTTAGATGAAATCAACTTTAACGTAGTAAAAGATAGCGGTACACGTGTAAACTTATATGAAAGCGGACAAATCGATCGTGCGGGACTTACATCTGAAATGGTTGACAAATATAAATCAAATCCAGACTTTTATACACAAAAAACACCATCAACGTTCTTCTTACGTTTAAACCAAAAACGTGGTGGGCAAGATACAGTATTAAAGAACAAAGATTTACGTTTAGCGATTGCAAAGGCATATGATAAAAAAGGCTTAACGAACGTTATTTTAAATGACGGATCTACACCGGCAGATTACTTAGTACCAAAAGAATTTGCGAAGAGTCCAGATGGAAAAGACTTCCGTAAAGAAAATGGAGATATTTTAAAAACAGATGTGAAAAAAGCAAAAGAGCATTGGGAAAAAGCGAAAAAAGAACTTGGAAAAGAGCAAGTAACGATTGAGCTATTAAACTACGATAGCGATAATGCGAAAAAAGTAGGAGAATTCTTAAAAGGAGAACTTGAGAAAAACTTACCAGGGTTAACAGTGAACTTGAAAAATCAACCGTTTAAACAAAAGTTAAAATTAGAATCAGATTTAGATTATGATTTATCTTACGCTGGTTGGGGCCCTGACTACTTAGATCCAATGACATTCATTGATATGTTCGTTACAAATGGTCCTCATAACCAAACTGGATATTCAAATCCAAAATATGATGAAATTGTAGAAAAAGGTAAAGGCGAGCTATTAACGAAAACGAAAGAACGTTGGGATAGCTTACTAAAAGCTGAGAAAATGTTACTTGATGATGCTGTAATTGCACCATTATATCAACGTGGTGATGCTATCGTTCAAAGACAGAAAGTAAAAGGTATTGTTCACCATCCAGTTGGTGGAGACTACAGCTATAAATGGGCATATATTACAGAGGATAAGTAAGATGAGGGGCGTACAATACGCCCTTTTTTCTATGCACTTTTCTTCCGTGCTCGAATATATAAAATAAAAAAGGGAGAATCCCATGAAGCGAAACACATACATCGATTTCCTAGCTTATTACGGAATAGGAAGTGCTCATCCTGGTGGTTTTACGTTAACAAAACAATTGTTAGCACAACTGCCTTTTAAATATGGAGCGAATGTCCTTGAAATAGGTTGCGGTACGGGAAAAACAGCGGCATATATGACAAGGGAATTTGGTTATAAAGTAACAACTGTTGAAAAGAATGAAATTATGATTCAAAAGGCAAAAGATAGATGGTTGTTTGAAGGGTTAGATATACAATTAATTGAAGGAAGTGTAGAGCATTTACCGTGTTTGAATAACTCATTTGAGTTCGTACTTGGAGAATCAATCATCGCTTTTACAGACAAAGAAAGGGTTATCTCGGAGTGTTATCGTGTATTACAGCAGGACGGTAAGCTTGTTGTCATTGAAATGATTATTGATAGGCACATTGATAAGGGTGAGGAAGAAAAAATCGTCCAATTATATGGCATGAAAGAACTGTTAACTGAGAAGGAGTGGGTACAATTATTTCAGAAAGCAAATTTTAAAAGAATTACAATTGCTGGTGGTGGCACGATTGCAGAAACAATCTCTGGCTATGTAGAAGAGCCAGAATGGAATGTATCCTCACATATTCCGAATGAGTTATATGAGGCGTGGATACAGCATGAAAATGTACGGCTTATGTACCAACACATTTTAGGGCATCGTATTTTTATATGTGAAAAATAAAGAAAAAGAGTTGGCTAAAGGTAGCCAACTCTTTACTATGTTAAATGAAAAATAATGCAGCTAATGTAATTCCGAAGATGAAACCAAATCCGAGTTCAACACCCCAGCCACAACCGCCGCCTCCCCAGCCGCCGCAACCACAACTACTACAACCACGACCACCACATCCGCAGCTGCTGAATCCACCACCGCATCCGAATCCACAACTATCACACCTGCTAAGGCCTCCACAAAGGTCACAACCACCGTTTGCATAAGCGTCGTAGTATCCGAACCCTGAATCAAAAGATGAGCGCTGTTGCACCGGTTCGATCCATACAGAGTTTTGTGTCACATCGATTATTTTACCTAAATGTATACGGCCATCACGGTCTTCAATCCGAACAACTTTTCCGAAATAACGTTGGCATGTATCATAACATTTTTGTCTATGCATATTCTTTCCTCCTTCCGCATTACAGTAATACGATATGTAAGGGGGACAAGTGCGGCTTGTACGAATGCCCTATCTATCATAATTGTTATAGGAAAGGGGAAATATAAGAAGAGGATATATAAGGAGGAAAAGGCATGAAATCTACAGATCAGTTTCAGACATACGAAGTACCATGGGAAGATTTTATTGAAGCGTTACGAGAGGAAATGAAGAAGCAAGTAGGGACAGATATTATTGATACAGTAGTTTGCAATTTAGAAGATGGTTTTGAAGTGTATACATATGTGCAGGGGGATTTAGATTTTGAATATAAGGAAGCGCTTGAGAGAAAATACGGAAGTGATGCGAAGACACCTAATGTGTTAACGATAATGTTATTAGCTAGTATTTATAATACAAGTGAAGAGAATATACGCTTGCATGCGGATAATAAAGAGAATCCGATTGTTGAAGTGTATGTAAAGCAATGAAACACGCTGTGGAAGGCGTGTTTTTTATTTGTATGATAAAATGTTAGAAAATTGAGAAAGAAGGTGAAGGATTGGGAATTAAACATCTTAATTTAACAGTTACAGATGTAACAGCAGCTAGAGAGTTTTTAGAGAAGTATTTTGGTCTAATTTGTAGTGGAACAAGGGGAAATGGCTTTGCAGTTATGCATGATAATGATGGATTTATACTAACTTTAATGAAAGGAAAAGAAGTTCAGTATCCAAGAACATTTCACGTAGGATTTCCACAAGAAAGTGAAGAACAAGTAGATAAGATAAATCAAAGATTGAAGGAAGATGGATTTTTGGTCGAGCCTCCTAAGCATGTCCATGCGTATACGTTTTACGTTGAAGCACCTGGTGGATTTACAATAGAAGTGATGTGTTAAGTCAAAAATCAAACTTTTTGTTATGTGTTTTTAAAATAAAAAGTAGGAAAAGTCTGTTTTAAGTGTGGAGCTTAAACAGGCTTTTTTACTTATAGTATCGGATAGAAAACGCTAGAAGGAATAATATTCAGTTCTTATAACTGTTTACATAATAAAATTATGCTGGGTTCGTTGTCCTAAAATACAAGTCATATATCTTGTTTCCTCTCATAAATTTAAACATAGGAATTTGTCTACAAAGGTGGCGAAGCCTCATCATGAAAATCCGAATTTGTGCCACGTTCATGTTGTTTCTATTTATATGTTTACCTTTATCAGCTTTTGCAAAAGGAGAGGAGGCAAAGGAAAGGGTCGTTTCACTTGTATATGACGATTCGGGCAGCATGAGAAATAACGATCGCTGGAAATATGCCAATTATGCTTTGCAAAGTTTAGTTGCGCTATTGGATGAAAAAGATAAATTTTCTTACGTTCCAATGAGTAAGCCGAATGATCCATTAAACATTTCGTTAACGAAGGATAAAAGGCAAACAGAAATTGAGGGAATTGGAGCATGGAAAACGTATTTAAATACTCCATTTAGCGCGGTAGAGACGGCGATGCAATCTATAAAAAAGGAAGCAGATATAGATGGAAAACGTGAATTTTGGCTTATTGTATTAACTGACGGGGCATTTAATGATTTAGAGAAAGATAAGGTTGGCGGAAAAGAACAAATTTTGCAGAAATTAGCCCAGTTTAAGAAAGAAATGGATGCAAAAAAGATATCGTTACATCCAGTCTTAATTACGATGGAAGAAGATTTAGGACAACAAGAAAAAGAACAACTAAATACGTTCAAGGAAATATGGAAGAAAGAGATAAATGGTGTTACGATGCCGTCAAGCGGAGAAGATGGCATTGTAAAAAGTGTAAATCAAGTGGCAGCATTAGTTGCAAATCGTGATCCATTCTCCTCTGTTGAATCGATTGTAAAAACGAAAGTAGTGGGGAAAAGAGTAGAGATTACAACACCGTTTCCATTAAAGCGTATGACGCTTGTACGACAATCGCCTTCTCTGCCCGATTATCAGGTCACACAAATTTCTAAACCATTACAATTGCAATCTTCTTTTTCCATACATGCACCAGGAGAAGCAAAATTGTTCGGAAATATAGTTCATATAAGTACGGAAAATGAGGAAGTTATTAAACCAGGAACTTATACGATAGAAGTGGACCAGGACATTGAGAAAGAAGGACTACAAGTACTAGTTGAACCAGCGCTTAATTATACGGTTTCTACTTATGACAAAGATGATAGTAGTCAAAAAAATGTAGAGAAAATGTACGAAGGTGTTACTGCTGTTATTGAAGCAAAGCCTACGGAGTTGCCAGTTCAGTCTTCTTACTTTCAGGCAGAAGTAGAAATAGACGGAAAACAATATGCAATGAAGTGGGATGATAAGAGGCATGTGTTTTATTACGAAACGAAGCTTGGTAAAGGGTTAGTACGCGGGAAAGTTCATATGAATATAAAGGGGTTTTATAGACAGACGAAAGAATTTAAAATTGAAACAGCTGAGAAACCGAAATTATCACTTCAAACTGTTACAAAAGATTATGAAGAAAAAGTGACAAATTTAGAGAATAGTAAACCATTTGTTTTACAACCACAGTTAGATGGCAAGTCAATGACAGAAGAAGCTGTAAAAAAACTATTAAAATCTACTGGTGTCACATCTAAACAATCAATCAATTATGAAATAAAGCAACATGGAAATCAAATCTATGTTTATCCTCGTCCCTATTACTCCGACACATTTAATTTTACAGATACCGGCACCGTAGAAGCTACCATCGTAATGCAGGATTCAAAATTACAAGAAGTAAAGAAAAACATAACATTCCATATTCAAGATGCTCCGTTTTATGAAAAATATGCGCTTATTTTTAAGTTTGTCATTCCTATCACTTTATTACTACTAGTAGTAGGAATCATTGTTTTAGGATGGATTGTTCGGCCAAGATTTCACCGGAAAGCACTACTGTATTATGAATGGGATCAAGAGGTAGCGAAAGATTGGCTATATCAATCTGAACCAGAATTACTTCGAAATAAATGGTGGAACCATTATTTTGGTATCCCATTTAGAGCAGAAAGAAAAACCATGCAATCCGTTACGTTTATAGCAAAGAAAGGATCGAAATCAATATTTGTAGCGAAAGAGTCACAAGTAGTAGGAATGATTATTGATGGAATGTTTATAACAGAGGATGAAGTAGGAATGGAACATAAGACACTATATCCAAATGAACTTTTACTAATTGATAGAGGATATGGTAAAGAGATTTACAAGTACGAATGTGAATAGTAGGTAGGGATAAGAAGGGGATGGAGTATGGATTCTCTTTCCCTTTTTTCAAACAAGCAAGAATAGGAAGGTGGTTCACATGACATTACAAGTTCCAACAATATTAATTGGTTTAGGTGGAATCGGTAGTACTGTGACGCATCAAATATATGAAAAATTACCTGAAGAGCGCCGGAAAAAGGTAGCAATGCACGTATTTGATACAGATGTGAATACATTGAGTAAATTTGATCATATTCGAAAGTTTAAGACACAAACGAGTTCTAGTAAAACGCCCAGGGAGTATATTGCAGGAGATCCAACAATCCCAGAGTGGTTTCCGATGGATCCGACTATACTTGATAAACCATTAACAGAAGGAGCAGGACAGTTACGCGTCATTTCACGTTTAGCGTTACGTGCTGCGATGAAAGAAGATAAATTAACGTCCTTTTGGCAAGAAATTGAGAAAATTTTTCCGGTTACAAGTGATCAAACAGAATATGGTGTGCGTGTCATTATAGTAACATCACTAGCAGGCGGAACAGGTTCGGGGATGTTTCTGCAAATTGCATTATATTTACGTGAAATGCTTCGGAAAAAATTGCAGCATCATAACATTTTAATACGCGGTGCGTTTTTAATGCCGGATGTTTTAGTAAAGACGAGAACAGTTAGTGCGAAAGAGTTTGAAACGGTGCAAGCGAACGGCTATGCATCGTTAAAAGAATTACATGCTATTACGCTCGGTTCTACTGGAGAATTATCAAAACGCGGCGGTGTAACAATTGAATTAGAGTATCGCCCTGATCAAGTAGATGAAGACGGAAGAACGAATCATACAATTAAACAACATCATTTACCGTACAATTATTGTTTCTTATACGATTATGAAAACCTACATGGACACCATTTACACAATTTATCAGATTATATGGAACAGATGGCAAATACAATTTATTTACAGTTATTTAGCCCGATGTCCACAAGTCATTTTGCACAGGAAGACAATCAAATTCAGCAATTAGCAGAATCAAGCGGAAAAGGGCGATATTGCGGGGCAGGAACGGCAAAACTCATTTATCCATATGAACATGTGTTAAAATATTGTGCTTTAAAATGGGCGGTGCAAGGTTTAGATGAGTCTTGGCTTCATTTAGATCAACTGTTTCAAGAGAAGAAGCAAAGATACGATCAAGATGTAAAACGTGGGATGCAACGTGAAAAGCCGGAGAGAGGTAAAAGTTATTTAGAGGACTTGGAGCATCTTGCTACCCGTCCAGAGCAAGCTCATATTTTCTATAGACAAATGTACAATGAAACACGTGAAGGAGCAGAGGGTGGTAAGATCGGAGTTGCGAAATCAAAACGGTTTTTAGAAGCTGTAGAAAGTTATGTACAACGAACGGTGCAAAAAGATGAGGAATTAAATCGTCTGCAACATGAGTGTAAAATTTCAGCTGCGAAACTGAAAATGATGGAACAAATGAAAGGTGAAGTGGCAAGAGTGGATCATGCGGTTCGTTTATATGCGTATGCAATTCCGAGCCGTGTACATGAACATGTAACGACACTTTTATATGACATGATTGAATCAGACCGCTTTTCACCAAGTGGTTCTGAAGGGCAGTCCTATCAATTAAATACATGGTTTTTAAAGAAAACAGATCCAGTTCACCCAGTAGCAGCACGTTTTATGTTATATGAAATTCGAAAGCAGTTAGTGGAAAAAATGAATCGACTACATGAAAATAATGAACAAAAGCGTAATGTAATTCAAAACTACGATAAAAAATTTAATGTGGGTAATATCGATGGAACGGTAACAGCTGTACGCCGAGTAGAAATTGCTCAACAACAAGGCTGGTTTGGAAAAATGATTAATAATCAGCAACGTTTATTCAAAAGAGAATTTGAAGACATCATAACGCAATATGTACACAAATTAAATGAATATCGAAAAGAAATGCTATTAGAACTTGTATATCAATCGCTATATCAAGCAGTTAATAAAATGATTCAATATTGGGAAAGATTTTTTGATAATTTACATGAAACACGTGAAAATTTACTGTTTGAAATCCAAAAGCGCAGTAAGGAATTTGAAGGGAAAACAAACCCGACGAATGTATATGTATTAGCTGAGGAACAGCTGCAAGAAAAGATATGGCAAGATATGCAGCAACATTTAAATTTAGGTGTACTACCGAAAGATATATCAGCGGAAATTTATATGAGTTTGTACGGTGAATATTGTCGTGATGCGAAAACAGAAGAGATTCAGTCGAAAAAGGTAGAGGATTTCTACCGAGAACATATACTGAGCTATTGTTATGACGAACTGCAAGTACGCTATCGTGATAAATTAGAACTGAATATCATTGAAGCGTTGCGAAAAGAAGCAGATTATAAGAAACGTGATCGCGATGAATACGTTCGTGAAAAAATTGAAGACCTGTTCCATTTAGCGAGTCCATTCGTTCCGAAAGTTGCTCATCATAGGGAATTACAATATTGGGGTATACATCCTTCTTTAAAGAAAGAGCTGCAAGAGGAATTAATTCAAGAAATGTTTAAAGAAAAAGATACAGTACATGAAGCCTTTTCGCCATTTGAAGTAATCTGTTATCGAGCGCATTACGGCTTATCGCTGCAAGATTTTCCTAAATTATCATCAGGACATATTTCAAACGGATTTATGAATGATAAAGGTGACTATTTCCAATCGTATTATCGCCGTGTAAATAAATTAAATAGTAAAAAATCTAGTTTAACGCCGCATTTAGATAAGTATTGGCACTTACCAGCCTTTATGCCAGATTTAAACGCGACTCAAACAAAATTAGATTATGATAAATGTAATCGTGCATTACTATACGCATATATGTATCGCTGGATTAGTTTAGTTGCTGTTGATGGACAATTTGTGTATCAATATAACGGTGTAGGACGTAGCTTTTTAATTCAGTCGATGGGGAAAAATATTTCAAGCGAAAGTTATAAATTACACAGAGCATTGCTTCATAATCCGTTTATTTATGAAAACATCTTGTCACGATTTGAAGAAGAGCAAGAAAAGGCGATGATACAAGGTGGACATTTATATACACATCCGTTCGTATTAGGAGCCCAAGATGTAAGATGGCTTAGAAAAGAACATGTCCACAATCTTTTAGATATGATTTTAATGTATGACCGTGAAGCGAAGTATGATCCGACATTAGAAGAAACATCAGATGAATTATTAAGACTATTCCTCGATGAAATCGAGTTGTATTTCCAGAACTATTACGGTACAGGTGCCGATATGGTGGCAAAGAAAGAGAAAGAAATGTTTATTAAACAATTGTGGGATCGCTCGCATGCAAAAGGATATGTAGATCCAAATAGCGCTCCGTATAAAAAATGGCAAAATTTATTAAGTGTTCAAGATGAAGAAGAAACGCCAAAAACGAATGTATAATGAATGAAAAGGGAATCCTTAAAAGTGGCAATACAACTTTAGAAAAGAGGGATTCTGATGCCGTTTTTAGGAAGTGTATATCAAATATTTGGATTGTATCCAGAAATTTATTATGGAATGATTTCAGCTGAACTTGCAGAGCAGCAAGGATTGGAACAAGCGGAAAACGAAGAACCAGAAACAGAAGTATAACTGTATAGGAAGCTTCAAAATAAAAATGATAATACGCTACTTGCTCTTTAGACGTATGAGAGCAAGTAGCGTGTTTTTTCTATTTAATAATCCCATTTTCTAAAATTTTAATAGTTGGTGCCACTTTCACATTAGCTTTTGAAAAGGCACTTGGCCAATCATCTTCAACTTGTTTCCATTCTTTATAGCGAAATGCTCTCGCATAATCACCAAATCCGAATGGATCGAGTTGCTGTTTCTGAATTTTGTGGATTAATTCGTTTAAATCTTTGTTTAGTTGTTTTGTAATAAGAGAAGTTAATTTTTTTCTATCACTATCTATATCCATGTTGAATGTAAGTTCAGATACGGCAATTTTTAAATCCATTTTAATATTAAATTTGAATCGGTTATCGCTATAGTCTGTACCGATATCATGATTCATACTAAGAACGTTTATTGTTATAAAATCGTTGCCCTTTGTATCTTTTAGATGGCTATTACTTTTAACTAAATTAGAGGGGATTTTCATTGTAAGTGAAACGGGTATATTAGCTTTCTTTTGCACCATAAGAAGAAGGGCACTTTCATAGCGAGTTAAAGACATCTTATAAGCTCCACGAGAGGTTAATAGTGCCGAACCAGTAACAATAACATCTTTCTTCCCTTTTTTTATTTCTGAAATAGCAGGAGTTACCCCTTTATTAAAAGTTTGTCTATGAAATTCATGGAATGTCGTAAACACGGTCCGATTGTATAGTTTGTTCGTATTAATTAAATCTGTTAAATATTCAGGAAGAGCAGGCTTATCTTTGAAATTATTATATATAACAGAAGAAACGGGGCCATCTACTGCAACCATGCGCATATTTCCTGTATTTTTAGGATCGCGATACCAAACATCCAGATAAGGCATAGCTCCTTCTTGTTTTAAAAAATTCGTGCTAAACAATATGAGCTGTAACTTTTTTGTGGACACTAAACCGCTGCTTGAACTGTTAAACGTATCTTTTGCTTCTCGGGGTGTATGTACTTTCGCTTCATGAATTTCGTACTTTTTCTCTACATCTTCATTAAAAATAGGATTTACGTGATACACAATTAATTTTCCTTTTGCTTTTGCGTCAAAACCGTAAATTAATGAGATGGATTGTTTTTCTAAATCAAGCCGATCTTTACAACCTGCTAAAAAAATTATGAGAAAACAAAATATAATAAAACGAATAAAGCGTCTCATTTAAACTTTTCTCCTTTTCCAATGCTGATAAAGTGTCATGTATAAGAGAAATACAACCGGGAATAGAAAAACGATAAAATAACTAGCAGTTCCCCAAAATTCCCGCAACGCACTTATCTGATAAGAAGAAGGGATATAAAAGAATAAGATGAAAATACACCCGAATAATAAAAAATAAATAGGTAATGAACTCCCTTTTTTGTTAAGTAATTGATTAATTCCATCTGAAGCAGTGAAAATATAAGGAATACAGGAATCAAAAATAATAAAGAGATAAAATGATAAAAAGATAATTTCAAATCGCTCAAGAAATGAGAAGTGAAACGGTGTAACAAGAGAAAGAGTCGGCCATAAAAACTTTGTTATACCATCTGGACTAAAATAAATAAAAGAAACGAACGTGATTTGAAGATAAATAAATAACGTAATCAAATTCGCAATAATAATTCCTTTTTTTGCAGATGCTTTGTTAGTTAAATAAGGATAAAGGACAAATGCAAACTCGAATCCGAGAAACGCAATGATAGTTGATTTCACGGTGTTTAGAATTGGTAGCCATCCTTCCTTGATGAGAGGAAGAAGATATATAAAATGCCCATCTTTAAGAGGAATAAATAATAATAATGGCATCCAAAGTGTAAAGATGACAGTAAAAACAGCAAAGCGACTAATAATAAGTGCCCCTTTACATGCAAGCATAAGCATTGGAATGGATAACAAAATCATAATTAAAGACATAGGAGATCTAGGTAAAATCCAAATATGAATAACGTGTAAGAGGGAAAAAATTAAGGAAACAGCTGCGAGTACAGCATATAAAATCCAAAAAATCATTACTACTCTTCCTAGCCATTTTCCAAGATAACGTATCAGCACATCAAGTAAAGTATATCCTGGATGTTTTTCCATGATTTTTACAATACATAGACTGACTAAAGTGGTAATGACACATCCGATAATAATAGACATCCAGCCATCTGTATTCGCTCCTTGTGCAACTTCACGCGGAAGTGTAAGTACGCCGAACCCGACTTGAACACCACTAATAGTTAAAATGTATTGAAATAAAGTGATCTCCCTCTTTGCACGTTTTGTCACTTATTCTCCTCCTTTTCCTCAACATCTCTTTGCCGGTTATCTTGTTTTAATTGTAGAGATAGTGGCCGTTTCTTCATAATTTTCCATGGGAAACGTACAAGGGTATCTTTTAAATCCGAAGCATATGACGGAGAAAAAGGACTACCATATGGCACACCAAGTGATTCCATAGAAAGAATATGGATGATAATAATTGCCATTCCAACCATAATTCCAATGACGCCAAATAAAGAGGCGGCTATCATCATTGGGAATCGAAGAAGCCGAATTCCTGCTGACATTTCTAAGTTGGGAATAATGAAAGAGGCAACCGCAGTAATTGATACGACGATAACCATAACGTTACTAACAATCCCAGCTTGAACCGCAGCTTGTCCAATTACAATTCCTCCTACGACGCCGATTGTTTGTCCAACAGGTCCAGGGAGCCGAATCGCTGCTTCTCGGAGCATTTCGAGAACTAATTCCATTAATAAAGCTTCTAATATGGGGGGAAAGGAATTTTGGCTCGAGATTCTCCAATCGTTAACAACAATTTGAGCGGAATCACTTCATAATGGAAGGAAATCATAGCAATATAAAGAGCAGGAGCAAATATTGCAATAAATAGCCCAGTGAAACGAAGGAGTCGTATAAAAGATGGAATCATAGGTCTGAAGCTGTAATCATCTATCGTCTGGAAAAAGGATGAAAAGGTCATAGGTCCTATTAATACGCCTGGTGAGCGATCTACAATAACGGCAATTCGCCCATCTAGAATATGATGTGCTGTTGTGTCAGGACGTTCAGTTATTGATAATTGCGGAAAGAGAGTAAAGGAATTATCTTCAACAAACCCCTCTAATTCACCAGTAGTAAGAATCGCATCAACTTTTACTGACTCGATACGGGATGCCATTTCTTTTACGACATTTTCGTTCGCAACATCTGCTAGATAAAGCAAAAAAACCTTTGAAGTAGCTCGTTCACCAACAGTGAATTCCTTCACTTTCAATTCGCGATTTGGAATATATCGACGAATAAGTGCAAGGCTGTCGCTCGCTACTTCATTAAATCCTTCGTGTGAGCTTTTTATGGAGCTCTCTGTTGTAGGTTCTTCAATACTCCTTTTTGGTGCCGCTTGCGTATCAAGCTCTAAAGCGGATAGTTGCCCGTTTATAAATAAAATACTTTTGCCGTGTAAAAGAGATTGTTCAATGTCTGTCCACTGTTGAACTTTTTTTATATTTCCGATAGAAACAGAAGCTTCCCAAAAATCGTCTTCATTCCACTCTTTAAATAAGAGAGGACGAAGAATGTTTACGTTAATAACAGTTTTGTCTACAAGTCCTTCCATATATATAAGTGCAGCTTCCTGTCCGTTTTTTAATGGAAAAGTGCGTGTTATTAATTCTGGAATACCGCTAAACAGTTTGAACAAGTGCTTTAAATTAAGGGAAAGGGAAGAAGAGATAGATTTATTTAATGCGTAATCAGCTTGCTCTTGGGTAGAAAAAGATTTTTCACCACGAATCCATTTATTAAAAGACCCCATTTGTTCGCTTACTCCTTGTTATGTTTTATATGGGTTATTATGGATAGTTACAAGCTGACATATGCGTAGGTTAAATTTTATATTGTATATTTTTAACTTTAACGCTATAATTATAGTGTTAAAGATGGAATCGTGATATGACCTGTTATGACTCTATCGTTTTATTTATGAATAAATGGATTGGTATTTTAGCAAGATGTGCTAATAAACTACTCCACCATGATAATAACGTGCCGAAATGTGGTGCGTATATTTTCGTGGTGGAGTTTTTTTATTCTCAAAAAGGGGGAAAGACCATGAATAACAACATGGTTCATATTACAATTGACGGAAAAAAGTATACAGCGGAGCCCGGTTCAACGATATTAGGTGTTATTAATGAGAACGGGATTGAACATCCGCAAATTTGTTATGTGCCAGAGGTAGATCCTATTCAAACATGTGACACTTGTATTGTAGAAGTTGACGGAAAGTTAATGCGTTCTTGTTCGACGATAGCAACGGAAGGTATGAGCATTGAACGTGCTTCTGTTCGCGCAAAAGAAGCACAAACAGAGGCGATGGATCGGTTACTAGAAAATCATTTATTATACTGTACAGTATGTGACAATAACAATGGGAACTGTAAACTGCATAATACAGCAGAATTAATGGAAATTGAACATCAAAAATATCCGTATGAACCGAAAGTAGATGTAAGTGAAGTTGATATGACGCATCCGTTTTATCGCTATGATCCTAATCAATGTATTGCATGCGGTCAATGCGTTGAGGTGTGTCAAAACTTACAAGTAAATGAAACGTTATCGATAGACTGGGAAGCGGAACGCCCACGAGTTATTTGGGATGAAGGAGTAAATATTAATGATTCTTCATGCGTTAGCTGTGGTCAATGTGTAACGATTTGTCCTTGTAACGCTTTAATGGAGAAAACGATGCTCGGTGAAGCTGGATTTATGACGGGATTGAAACCAGATATTCTTGAACCGATGGTAGATTTAATTAAAGAAGTTGAGCCTGGATATAGCGGTATTTTTGCGGTATCAGAAGTGGAAGCGGCCATGCGTGATACTCGTACGAAGAAAACGAAAACAGTATGTACATTTTGTGGTGTAGGTTGTTCGTTTGAAGTGTGGACGAAGGGGCGTAAAATCCTTAAAGTACAGCCATCTTCAGATGCACCAGTTAACGCAATTTCCACTTGTGTAAAAGGGAAATTTGGTTGGGATTTCGTAAATTCTAAAGAACGAATAACAAAACCTTTAATTCGTAAAAATGGAACGTTTGTTGAATCTACATGGGAAGAAGCACTGAATGTAGTTGCAAATAAATTAGGTGCTATTAAAGAAGAGTACGGTAAAGGTTCTATCGGATTTATTTCTTCCTCTAAAATTACAAATGAAGACAATTATGTAATTCAAAAATTAGCTCGACAAGTATTTGGAACGAATAATATTGATAACTGCTCACGTTATTGCCAATCACCAGCAACGGATGGTTTGTTCCGTACAATTGGTATGGGCGGTGATGCCGGAACGATTAAAGATATTGCGCAATCTGGTCTGGTTATTATTGTAGGATGTAATCCGACAGAAGGGCATCCTGTTCTAGCTACACGTATTAAACGTGCACATAAATTACACGGACAAAAGTTAATTGTAGCTGATCTTCGTAAAACCGAAATGGCAGAGCGATCAGATGTCTTTATTAGTCCAAAACAAGGAACAGATCAAGTTTGGTTAATGGCTGTTACGAAATATATGATCGATCAAGGTTGGCATGATCAGGAATTTATTAATGAGAATGTAAACTTCTTTGAAGATTTCAAAGAAAGCCTAGAAGAATATACACTTGAATATGCAGAAGAAGTAACAGGTATTTCAAAAGAAACACTTATTCAAATGGCTGAAATGATTCGTGATGCAGATGGTACATGTATCCTTTGGGGTATGGGGGTAACGCAAAATACAGGTGGTTCTGATACTTCCGCTGCAATTTCAAACTTACTTCTTGCAACAGGGAACTATCGTCGTCCAGGAGCAGGTGCATACCCACTTCGAGGTCACAATAACGTACAAGGTGCTTGTGATATGGGGACTTTACCAGGATGGCTTCCAGGATATCAGCACGTTACTAACGAAATGGAACGTGCGAAATTTGAAACTGCTTACGGAGTGAAAATTGATAGTGAACCAGGTCTTAATAATATTGAAATGCTTCACGCAATTGACGAAGGAAAAATGAAAGCAATGTATCTTGTCGGAGAAGATATGGCTCTTGTAGATTCTAATGCAAATCATGTACATGAAGTGTTATCGAGCCTTGATTTCTTCGTTGTGCAAGATGTTTTCCTTTCTAAAACTGCTCAATATGCAGATGTTGTATTACCAGCAGCGCCATCTCTTGAGAAAGAAGGTACTTTCACAAATACAGAGCGCCGTGTCCAAAGATTATATCAAGTTCTTCCTACGCTAGGAGATGCGAAACCAGACTGGTGGATCGTCCAGGAAGTTGCGAATAAACTAGGTGCAAACTGGAATTATAGCCACCCAAGTGAAATCTTTGCTGAAATGGCAAGTTTATCACCATTGTTCTCGCAAGCGAGCTATGAAGTGCTTGAAGGGTGGAACAGTTTCCATTGGGGAAGTTTTGATGGAACAAATACACCACTTCTGTTCCAAGATGGATTTAACTTCCCAGATAAAAAAGCTCGTTTTGCGATTGCTGGCTGGGTACGTCCAGCTGAATTTCCAGCCGAGTTTGACCTTCACATTAACAACGGTCGTATGCTTGAGCATTTCCATGAAGGGAATATGACAAATAAATCAACAGGTATTCAAACGAAAGTACCTGGTGTTTTCGTTGAAATCTCTCCAGACCTTGCAAAAGAACGTGGCGTAAAAACAGGTTCGTTAGTTCGTCTTGTCTCTCCTTTTGGAGCATTAAAATTACGTGCACTCGTTACAGATCGTGTAAAAGCGAATGAGTTATATTTACCGATGAACTCTACAGATAACGAAACAGCAATTAATTTCTTAACAGGTCCTGCTGTGGATGTACGTACGAATACACCTGCGTATAAACAAACGAAAGTACGTATGGAAGTGTTAGAAGTTGACGGCGAAAATCCGATGCCAAAAGCGAACCCACGCAATAAAAAACGTCACCCTCAAGCTGGCATTGAGGTACATCGTAAGTGGGCACGTCCAGGGTATGTGCATTTAACGGATAAGTAGGAGGAGAAAACTATGGCTGCACCTATAAAAATGATTCAAAAACAAGAATTAACTGAGGAAGAAATAAAACAGCAAAAGTTAGATGATTTAAAAGAGCTTCTAACTAATAATGAAGAAGCTCTAAATCAGATGTTTAATATAGTAGGGGAATTAAATGACATTGGAATGCTAGAAGCTGCAAATTCAATGCTAAAAGCGAAAGAACCAATTGCGAAAATTGTTCTAGGTCAAGTAACTCGTGAGCCTGTTACAAATTTAATTAATAATATGATGGGTGCTGCAGGTGCGTTAACTGAACTTGACCCAGAACTTACGAAAAAGCTTATAGGTAGTTTATTAGTCGGACTAGAAGAAGGTAATGAACATCTAGAAAGTAATAAAAAAGTAGGGGTATTCGATCTTATGAAAGTATTGAAAGACCCAGATATTAACCGTGCTATCGGGTTTGGGCTTCATTTCTTAAAAGGTATGGGTAAAGGGTTAAAAGACGAATAAACTTCATGAAGTGAACCTTTCTGCCCAAATATTTGTACGAAATAGTTTGGGCGGAAGGCTCATTTTGGTAAAATATATAATAAAGTAAAATGAGGCTTTTGGGAGGTATAATTGTATGTCAAAAAAAGTACATGAATTTAATGATATGATACGAAAACTTCGAAAGGAACTTTTTGGAAAAGGACCAGAACGAATTCATACTGTTTTTGCGGAAAATATGGCTATAGCGACTCTTTATGGAAACTTAACACCTACTGAAAAATTTATTTCAAGTACGATGGACGGTGCGGAAATGGTTCATATGGCTAGAACGAAAATGATTCAAGAAGTGTATGCTGTGAATTCACGTGAACATTTGGAGGAACTTGTTGGAGCGAAATTAGTGAATTTGTTTTCGGATATGAAAGTAGAAGAAGATATTGCAGTTTCTGTATTTGTTTTTGATAAAAATATAACGTGAGAGAAGGATACTGATCGTGAAACCGATACAGGTAGAAAGAGAAATCTTTCGTTATGAACAAGGAGCATTTAAACATATAGAGGACAGCATTGTAACAGAGTTTCCTGTCACCATTAAAATGAACGGACAGGAGTTTGTTACAATGGTTAGTACTCCAGAATATATAGAAGATATGGTAATAGGCTTCTTAGCGTCTGAAGGAATCATTCGGAAGTATGAAGATATTGATAGTGTATGGGTGCAGGAGAAAGAAGGATTTGTGCATGTAACAACGACAAAAGTAAATCCGTATTATGAACAAATGCAAAATAAACGCTATATTACGTCTTGTTGTGGTATGAGTAGGCAAGGGTTTGTTTTTGCAAATGATGCACTAAGTGCAAAAAAAATGAAGGGTGTCCATGTACAGGTTGCTGCAGAGGATTGTTTTCGGTTAATGAAAGAAATGCAGCAATCTGCGGATACGTTTCATCATACTGGTGGGGTTCATAATGCAGCTTTATGTGATGTGAATGGTATTATTTTAAGTCGAATGGATATTGGTAGGCATAATGCATTAGACAAAATTTACGGTTATTGTTTAAGAAACGATATTTCTATAAAAGATAAAATCATTGTTTTTAGTGGTCGTATTTCTTCGGAAATATTATTGAAAGTTGCAAAAATCGGTTGTGAAATTATACTATCAAAATCAGCTCCAACTGAGTTAGCTTTGCAACTAGCGGAAGATTTAGGTATTACGACAATAGGATTTATTCGTAATCACTCCTTAAATGTATATACCCATCCAGAACGTGTTTTAAATATAAAATAAAAGTGAGGCAATGAAGATGAAATCAGTTACATTAGACAAGTTGCAACGTCCGTTAAAGGATTTACGTATTTCAGTTACTGATCGCTGTAATTTTCGCTGTCGATATTGTATGCCAGAAGAAATATTTGGTCCTGATTACTCGTTTTTGTCTAATGATAAAATTTTATCTTTTGATGAAATTGAAAGGATAACACGTATTTTCGTTTCTTTAGGTGTGAGAAAATTACGGATTACGGGCGGAGAACCGTTACTTCGAAGAGGGCTTCCAAAGCTTATTGAGCGCCTTAATAAAATTGATGGTGTAGAAGATATCGGTTTAACAACCAATGGATCGTTACTCAAAAAGTTTGCTCCTGATTTATATAAGGCGGGACTATCACGTGTAACAGTTAGCTTAGATTCCTTAGAAGAAGAGCGGTTTTTCTATTTAAATGGTAATAGGAGCAAAGTGCAAAGGGTTCTGGAAGGAATACAGGCTGCAGCTGAAGTTGGAATGAAAATTAAAATAAACATGGTCGTTCAAAAGGGAAAAAACGAACAGGACATTTTGCAGATGGCGCAATATTTTAAGGAAAATAAGCATATTCTTCGTTTTATTGAGTATATGGATGTTGGAAATTATAATGGTTGGGATTTAAAAGAGGTCGTCTCTAAACAAGAAATAGTAGATACGATTCATCAAGTTATGCCGTTAGAACGGATAGAAGCAAATTATTCTGGTGAAGTGGCTACTAGGTATCGTTATATAGGAAGCGATGAGGAAATAGGTATTATTTCATCAGTAACAGATTCTTTTTGCTCATCATGTACGAGAGCTCGTATTTCTGCAGAAGGAAAATTATATACTTGCTTATTTGCTTCTAAAGGAAGTGATTTAAGAGAATTGCTTCGTTCTGAACATACAGATGAGGACATTACAGATGTAGTACGCGATATATGGAATAATAGGGAAGATCGTTATTCAGATGAACGCTTAAATCATACAAATAAGAAAACAATGCCTAAAATTGAAATGTCACATATCGGTGGTTAATATATAAAGCTAGCGTCATAGTGAAAAATGGAAAATTTACAAGAGTTGTGGATTTTCTATTTTATAGTAAAAGTGATGATTGATATCTCTGTAAAAGATGTGCAGAGAAATTAAGCAGCATTCAAAAACCTTTATTTTGAGGAGGTTTTTTGAAGCTGCTTTTTTATTTGGAGAAAATGGAGGAATGGGTAATGGCATTTCATAAGCCGGAACAAATTGCTGAGCTTGTCATTGAGGCCGGTGTTCAAAAAGTAAGACAGACATTGCCAGCGATGCTTATTCTCGGTTTTTTAGGAGGAGCGTTTATTGCAATAGGTTTTTTACTTAACATTCGAGTTTTAGGGAATTTACCTGAGCGCTGGGGAAGTCTAGTGAATGTTTTAGGAGGAGCAGTATTTCCTGTTGGACTCATGCTCGTAGTATTAGCAGGAGGAGAATTAATTACGGGAAATATGATGTCACTGTCTATGGCGCTTTATGCAAAGAAAATTACATTGATAAGTGTACTGAATAACTGGGTTTGGATTACTCTCATGAATTTTATTGGGGCAATTTTCGTTGCGTATTGCTTTGGACATCTTGGCGGATTAACAGAGGGAGAGTATTTAAATAAAACGGTAGCGATAGCGGAAGGGAAGTTACATGAATCATTTGGGAGAACTTTAATTTTAGCAATTGGTTGTAATTGGCTCGTCTGTCTTGCTCTTTGGCTTGCTTACGGGACGAGTGATTTTGTCGGAAAAATCATCGGAATTTGGATTCCAATTATGGCATTTGTAGTGATTGGATTTCAGCAAGTAGTAGCAAATATGTTTGTCATTTCCGCTGTTATTTTTGCTGGTCATCTAACGTGGATGGATCTGGCTAAAAATTTTGTTCCTGTTTTTATCGGAAATGTAATTGGAGGAGCTGGGTTTGTTGGTTTTGCTTACTTTGCTTGTTATCAGAAACAACATTCTAATATGAAATAGAGTTCTTGAGAGGAAGGGGATGTAATGGCTGATCGGTATTCACGACAACAGTTGTTCAAACCAGTTGGGAGTAAAGGACAAGAAAAAATTCGAAATAAACATGTGTTAATTGTAGGGGCAGGAGCATTAGGAAGTGCAAGTGCCGAAAGTTTCGTACGTGCAGGTGTTGGCAAGTTGACGATTATTGATCGTGACTACGTTGAATGGAGTAATTTACAAAGGCAACAATTGTACTCTGAACAAGATGCGAGAGAGAAAATGCCGAAAGCAATTGCTGCAAAAAATCGGTTAGAACAAATTAATTCGGAAGTACAAATACATGCTTTCGTAATGGATGCAACTTCAGAAAATATGGAAGGTCTATTAAAAAATGTAGATGTAATCATTGATGCAACAGATAATTTTGATATTCGATTTGTAATAAATGATTTATCACAAAAACATAATATTCCGTGGGTATATGGTTCTTGCGTTGGATCGTATGGTATGAGTTATACAATTATTCCGCAAGAGACACCGTGTTTACATTGTATGCTGAAAAATATTCCTGTTACAGGTGTGACATGTGATACCGCTGGAATTATTAGCCCGACTGTTCAAATCGTCGCAGCATATCAAGTGGCAGAAGCACTCAAAATTTTAGTGGAAGATTTCTCAGCAATTAGAAAAACATTTTTCATGTTTGATATATGGAGTAATCAAAATCATTTTATAAAATTAGGGAAAATAAAAACAGACACTTGTCTCTCATGCGGTTTGAATCGAACTTATCCTTATTTATCATACGAAAATCAAACGAAAGCAGCTGTTTTATGCGGAAGAAATACAGTTCAAATTAGAACAGTAGACAATAGGAAATACAATTTTGATGATATAGAAAAAGTATTACAAAAACTGGGAAAAGTAGATCAGAATCCGTATTTACTATCTTGCCAATTCGAGGATTACCGCGTGGTTGTTTTTCGAGATGGTCGTGTTTTTATTCATGGTACAAATGATATTTCGAAAGCGAAACAACTATATTATCGCGTATTCGGTTAATAGAGAGGGTGTCAACAATGGAAAGAAGAGTGCCAATTACGGTTGAAGAAGCTGTTCGTAAAGTGATGGGATTTGCTGATAAAGGCTTAAAGGAGCTATTACCAATTGAATTAGCTTATGGACGTATATTAGCGGAGAATTTAGTAGCTGACCATGATGTACCGTCATTTAATCGTTCGCTGTATGACGGATTTGCTATTCGAGCAGAAGATACTAATTTAGCAAGTTATGAAACGCCAATTGTATTTGAAGTAGTGGGTGAAATTGGTGCAGGATCGCTATTCCATGAGAAAGTAGGTCCGTTTCAAGCAATTCGAATTATGACGGGAGCACAAATTCCGAATGGGTGTGATGCGGTTGTTATGTTAGAGCTGACTCGTCAATATGAGAAGGATGGCAACAATTATATGGAAGTGAAGCGATCATTCAAAAAGGGCGACAATATTTCTTTTCAAGGTGAAGATGCTCGTAAAGGAACAGTTCTTGCAAAGGAGGGATCGTACATTAATCCAGGTATTTCAGCTCTTCTTGCTACATTTGGTTATAGTGAAGTGCCAGTTGCGAGAAAACCTGTAATTGGACTGTTAGCGACTGGGAGTGAATTACTGGATGTCAATGATTCATTACAGCCAGGGAAAATCCGAAACAGTAATACGTACATGATATTGTCTCAAATTCGAAGAGCGGGCGGCAGAGTAAAATATTTTGGGAAGTTTAGTGATGATTTTAATACGTGTTTTACAGCTGTGAAAGAAGCGCTTGGCCAAGTAGATATGTTAATTACAACGGGCGGTGTATCAGTAGGAGATTATGATTATTTACCAGCTATTTACGAAAAGTTAGGTGCATCTGTTCTTTTTAATAAAGTTGCAATGCGACCAGGAAGTGTTACGACTGTAGCACAATTAAATGGCAAGTTATTATTTGGTTTATCAGGAAATCCATCAGCTTGTTACGTAGGGTTTGAATTATTCGTAAGACCGTGTATTCGGACGTATATGTTTAGTGAAAAAGTACATTTAAAAAGAGAAAAAGCGTTATTAGGAGAAGATTTTCTAAAACCGAATCCATTTATAAGATTTGTACGAGCAAAATTGCAATATGATGAGGGGAAATTAATCGCTTATCCATCAGGGTTTGATAAATCTAGCTCAGTTTCTTCATTGGCAGAATCCAACGCGTTTATCGTATTGCCGGGCGGGACAAGAGGATATAAAAAAGATATGTTTGTCGATGTTCTTTTATTAGAAGATAACGAAGGTAGTGAATGGCCTTGGACATTTCATAAAGTGAGAGGTGGTTTTAATGGAACAAGTGCTATTTGAGATTGTAGATAATCCGATTTTAGTTGAAGAAGTAACGAATAAAGTCGCAAGAAGAGAAGCAGGTGCGATTACAACATTTATTGGTACGGTGAGAGAATTAACAAAAGGAAAACGAACGCTACATTTAGAGTATGAAGCATATAAACCGATGGCAGTAAAACAACTTATGAGAATTGGAGAAGAAATTTGTGAAAGATGGCCGGATACAAAAGTAGCAATTACGCACCGTGTAGGGCGGCTAGAAATAATGGATATTGCGGTAGTCATTGCAGTTTCATCACCGCATCGTAAAGTAGCTTATGAAGCGAATGAGTACGCGATTGAACGTATAAAACGAATTGTTCCAATTTGGAAAAAAGAATTTTGGGAAGATGGAACGATGTGGATTGGAGATCAACTTGAAAATACACCATATCCAGAAGGAAAACCAAAGAAGGAAGAATGAGAAAATGATTATAATTTTATTGTTTGCAAATTTGCGTGAGGAAGTTGGATCGGATCGATTAGTGATTTCAGAAAAGCAAGAAATGACAGTGCAACAATTAAAAGAATGGCTCAAAGCCAGCTATTGTTTACAATCGTTGGATAAAGTGATGGTCGCTGTTAACGAAGAGTTTGTAATGAATGAAGAGATGATAAAAGCTGGAGATATAGTCGCATTAATCCCGCCTGTTAGCGGTGGATGATAAGCTTTTTCACAAGATGAAGCGCCAAGAAAATGTTGTATATAAATTAGAATAAGAGAAGGGATGAGTTCTATGCTTACTCAAGAACAAATAATGAATGCATTAAAACATGTAGAGGATCCAGAGTTACACAAAAGTGTTGTAGAATTAAATATGGTTAGAAATATACAAATGAACGGAACAGAGGTTAAACTTGAAGTAGTACTAACAATCCAAGGTTGTCCGTTAAAAGCAAAAATTCAACAAGATATTGAAGAATCACTTCACGCAATTGGTGCCTCTAAAGTGGAGGTAACATTTGGTTCTATGACACAAGAAGAACGTGCAGCTTTAACAGAGAAATTAAAGAAAAATACTAGAACAGAAACTGGTATGCCGAGCATGCTTCGCCCGGATTCAGGAGTACGTTTTATTACTGTAACGAGCGGAAAAGGCGGAGTTGACTGGAATTGATATCATAAAAGAGTTATAGTGAGTTATTCTAAGGGAAACATTGTAAAGTAAGGAGAATGGGAATATGTCATATGAATTTTTACTCAAATTAGGTTTAGCACTCTTTTTAGGATTATTCATCGGGATAGATAGGCAGCTAAAGAATAAACCACTTGGTGTGAAAACAAGTATGGTTATTTCTGTAGCAAGTTGTTTAATTACGATGGTTTCAATTGAATCTGTGCATGTATATTCTGTTCCAGGACATACAAATATGGATCCGATGCGACTGGCCGCTCAAATTGTTAGTGGAATTGGTTTTCTTGGCGCAGGTGTCATTTTACGAAGAAGTAATGACGTTATTTCTGGATTAACAACAGCTTCTATGGTGTGGGCTGCTTCAGCTTTAGGAATCGCAATTGGTGCAGGATTTTATTTACAAGCGACAGTTGCTATGGTTTTAATTATTTTAGCGATTAATGTACTTCCGCAACTTGTGAAAATTGCAGGACCGTATTCATTAAGACAAAAGGATTTATCTATAAAAATTACTGTTAAAGAGCATCATGAGTTAGATGGTATATTTAAGCAAATTAAAAATTTAGGCATGCATGTGAAACGCGTGAAAATTAAAGATATAGATAGTGGAGCATTTCAGCAACTGGAGATGGTTATTTTAGCTCCAGAAGATTTATATAGTTCCCTGAAAGAGATTGATCGAGTAGTTTCAGTTGAAGTGGAAAGTAGATAATTGTGATAAAAAAGAGTGAAGTGAATTCACTCTTTTTTATTTGGATTTTTAAGGAATGAAATTGATATAATGATGAGTAACGAGGGGGAGAAATGATGGGAATACATATTAGAAGAGCAATAAAGGATGATATACAAGGTATAGCAAAGGTGCATGTCGATAGTTGGAAAACAGCGTATAAAGGGATATTTGCTGACGAAATTCTAGATAATATAGCATATGAGAAACGAGAAAAACAATGGGAAGATATTTTTCAAAAAGAAGGTAATTATCAATTTAGATTTGTAGCAGAGAATTTAAATGGAGAAATAGTTGGATTCATCGATGGGGGAGTAGAAAGAACTGGTACATATAATTGTGATGGAGAATTATATGCAATCTACCTTTTACAAGAGTATTAAGGAATGAAAATAGGACAAAAGTTATTTCAAGCTTTATTATCGGATTGTATAAACAATGATATGCAATCACTTTTAGTTTGGGTTGTTACGAATAATCCTTCTAAAAAGTTTTATGAAAAATTTAACCCTGAAAAAATTGATACGAAATTTTTAGAGAGAGTAAGGGTAGAAGAAACAGCGTATTGTTGGAGAGATTTGAATTTGTTACAAAAACAAACAGCTATATAGATTTATACATATAATAATATTATGTAAACATATCATAGGGAAAGGTATACCTCATTTGGTGTACCTTTTTATTAATCCATCAGAAAATGGATTAATAAAAAATAGTAGGTAATTAGTTTGAAAGCAAGAATTTTTCTAGTGTACTTTTAACTAGATTAAAGGAAAGAAAGAAAAAAATAAAAATTTAATTTGATAAAAAAATTCTGAAATATACTCTTGAATTGAATATCATTATCAATTAGAATCAAAATTGATAACGATGTTCAATTATCAATTATAATATGAAATTCTGATAGCGTTAATATAAAGAGGAGGAACTAACAGTAAGTGAAAACATAAGTAAACGTGGATATGCGTAATGAAAAATATAAGCTCGATGACTGCATGGAGAGAAATGTTTCAACCATCACCATCGCACACAAAAATAGGGGTTTCCGTTTTGATTATGATTGGTTTGATGGATTTCTTCATAAGTTGGGAGTCAAAGTTATCATTGTTACTAATGAAAGATTGTCTCCACAAGAAGAGTTTGCTTAGTATTTGATATCTGTTATTCACATATTTAGTTGTAGGATATACAGATTGAGGAAATACAAAAAGAGAATGTCGGAGGATGAAGATCTATGAAAAAAGCATATCTAATAGAGATTAAGCCGACAAATGAACAAATAACCAAGATCCATCAAACGATTGGAGTGTGCAGGTATGTTTACAATCTATATCTTTCAAAAAACAAAGAGATATATGAATCCGAGGGGAAATTCCTTAGTGGCTATGAATTTTCTAAATGGCTAAACAACATTCATACAAAAGAATGTGACCAGTGGATAAAAGAAGTATCAAGTAAAGCTGTAAAACAAGCGATTATGAACGGAGATAAAGCTTTTAAGCGATTTTTTAAAGGTTTATCTAAGTTTCCACGCTACAAGAAAAAGAAAAATGAAGATGTAAAATGTTATTTCCCTAAAAACAACAAAACAGATTGGATAGTTGAAAGACATAGAGTAAAAATCCCTACGATTGGATGGATGAGATTAAAAGAGTATGGATATATTTCAAAAGATGCGGTTGTAAAAAGCGGAACGATAGCTAAAAGAGCAGGAAAATATTTTGTATCTGTGCTTTGTGAATTGGAAGAAACAAAAGCGAAGCCAACACTCCATTCAACAGGTGTAGGCATTGATTTAGGCGTGAAAGATTTCGCTGTACGTAGCGATGGGAAAATTCACAAAAATATAAACAAAACAGGAAAAGTAAAAAAGATAGAAAAGCGGTTAAAATGTGAACAACGCTCTTTATCACGTAAATTTGAAAATCTAAAAAAGAGAGGTGAACACTCTGTTACTAATAAAAGAGCGAATATAGATAAAAACATTCTTAGGGTGCAAAAACTACATGCCAAGTTAGCCAACATTCGATTAGCGTATGTAAAGTCTGTTGTAAATGGTGTGGTGAAAACCAAGCCAACGTTTATTACAGTAGAAGATTTGAATGTGAAAGGTATGATGAAGAATAAACATCTATCTAAAGCAGTTGCTAAGCAGTGCTTTTATACATTTAAAACATGGTTATTGACGAAATGTGAGGAATATGGAATTGAACTGCGTCAAGTAGACAGGTTCTATTCATCTTCAAAGCTATGTTCATGTTGTGGTCAAAAGAAAGTAGACTTAAAGCTATCCGACCGAGTATATGAATGTGACTGTGGAAATGTAATGGATAAAGATTTGAACGCGTCAATCAACCTTTTACAAGCAAAAGAATATATAATACTAACGTAAATAGATTGTATATATGTACGGTGGGCTACATCGGAATTTACGCCTGTGGAGTGTTACAGCAAACTGTAGTAGCGAGTGATTGGCGAGACAGGACACGTAGAAGCAGGAATACTCTAAGAATGTACATTTATCTATATTTTTAGTAGCAGGACCAACATGCAGCATGCGAAACAAATCGCAGAACATGCAACATTACAAAGCTTTTTAAACTGTTATTTAAGAGAAACAGGGAGTGGAGAATGGATTACAGAGGATGAAAGAATGAAGAGTATCTTCAGTAATACGTTGAATAGAGATACAGTCCCCACATATTTATGTTGTCGGCTATCGGCACAGAACGTTACTTTGTATGGAGAAGTTATATATAAATCATCAACAGATCGCCATTTGTTTGGAGAACAATTTTATTATCAAATTGGAGATAGTAATTCTGTTATTACAGCAGATTATGTTACAGTTATTACATTTTTAATAAAAGAGATGTCTATCAACTACGGAGAAGGAACGAATCCTGCGGAACTTATGCTTCGAGTCATTCGTAGTTGTCAAAATATTGAGGAATTTACAAAAGAGAGAATAGAAGATACATCCGCATTATACGGTTTTCATACAACTTTTATAGAAGCTGAGCAGTCTTTATTATTTGGGCATTTAACTCATCCTACACCAAAGAGTAGACAGGGGATATTGGATTGGAAAAGTGCAATGTATTCTCCAGAATTAAAAGGAGAATGTCAGCTTCATTATTTTCGGGCACATAAAAGTATAGTAAATGAAAAATCATTATTATCAGATTCTACAACAATGATTATAAAAGAAGAATTAAGTAATGATGAGATGGTTAGTAAGGAATTTATAGCGAAGTACTGTAAGGAAGATCAATATGCATTAATTCCAATTCATCCGCTTCAGGCAGAATGGCTCTTGCATCAAGCTTACGTACAAGATTGGATAGTTCAAGAATTGCTTGAGTATATTGGTCCTGTAGGTAAGTATTATATGGCAACATCATCACTAAGGACGCTATATCATCCCAATTCGAAGTATATGCTTAAGTTTTCATTTCCGGTGAAAGTAACGAATTCAATGCGTATTAATAAACTGAAAGAACTTGAGAGTGGTCTTGAAGGGAAGGAAATGTTAAATACGGCTATTGGTGAAGTACGAGAAAGATTTCCAGGATTTGATTTTATTTGTGATCCAGCCTTTATTACATTAAATTATGGAACACAAGAATCTGGATTTGAAGTGATTATTCGTGAGAATCCTTTTTATAGTGAACATGCAAACGACGCAACATTAATTGCTGGGCTAGTTCAAGACGCTATACCTGGGGAGCGTACGCGGTTATCGAATATTATTCATCGCCTAGCAGATTTAGAAAGTAAAAGCTGTGAAGAAGTAAGCTTAGAGTGGTTTAGGCGATATATGAATATTTCTTTAAAGCCAATGGTATGGATGTATTTACAGTATGGTGTTGCATTAGAAGCTCATCAGCAAAATAGCGTTGTTCAGCTAAAAGATGGTTATCCGGTCAAATATTATTTCCGTGATAATCAAGGATTTTATTTCTGTAATTCAATGAAAGAGATGCTTAATAGTGAATTAGCTGGTATTGGAGAACGTACTGGAAATTTATATGACGACTATATTGTGGATGAGAGATTTCGTTACTACTTAATTTTCAATCATATGTTTGGCCTCATTAATGGTTTTGGCACAGCAGGATTAATTAAGGAGGAAATTCTTCTCTCGGAATTAAGGTCTGTACTTGAATCATTCCTTCCATATAACCGGGAACCTTCTACATTTTTAAGAGAATTATTGGACGAAGATAAGTTAGCGTGTAAAGCAAATTTACTAACGAGATTTTTCGATGTCGATGAGTTAAGTAATCCATTGGAGCAAGCTATTTATGTGCAAGTACATAATCCACTCGTTAGAGAAGTGGCTGTTCGTTCATAAATAACGTTAAAATTTCACGTAATACAAATAATGGTATTTTGTCATAAGGTGGAGGGTTTTATGAGAGTGGACATGTATCATACGAAAGTATTGAAGGCGCTCGAATCAGAAGATTACATTTCAGTACGAAGAAGAGTGCTACGTCAATTAGTAGAATCGTTAATTTATGAGGGGATTATTACACCGGTTCGCATAGAAAAAGAAGAACAACTTCTTTTTCTAATACAAGGACTTGATGAAGAAGGCAAAAGTGTCACGTACAAATGCTATGGCAGGGAACGGATGACATTTGGACGTATTTCGTTAGGCTCATTAATAGTAAGAGTTCAAGATGAACAGCAAGAAATACAATCTGTCTCGCAATTTCTAGAAGAAGTTTTTCGGGTTACTAGTGTAGAACAAGCTAAATTAGATTCTTTTATACACGAATTAGAACAAACAATATTTAAAGACACGATTGCACAATATGAAAGAAATAATAAGAGAGAATATACTCAAAAATCTTACGATGAGTTTGAAAGCCATTTAATAGACGGCCATCCATATCATCCTAGTTATAAAGCACGTGTTGGATTTCAATATCGTGACAATTTTCAATATGGTTATGAATTTATGCAGCCAATAAAACTCATATGGATTGCAGCGCATAAGAATTATGCGACTGTAGGTTATGAGAATGAAGTGATGTATAACAACCTTTTAAAAGAGGAGATTGGCGATCGTAAATTAGAAGAGTTTATGGAACGAATTCGTAATAAGGGATGTAATCCAAAACAGTACGTGTTTATACCTGTTCACCCATGGCAGTGGGAGAATTTCATCATTTCAAATTATGCGGATCATATACAGGGTAAATTTATTGTTTATTTAGGAACATCAGAGGACGATTATTGCGCGCAACAGTCAATGAGAACGTTAAGAAATATTACGAGTCCAAAGAAACCGTACGTTAAATTATCGATGAATTTACTCAACACTTCAACACTTCGTACGCTGAAACCATACTCTGTTGTGAGTGCACCAGCAATATCAAATTGGTTAAATGATGTTGTAAGTAATGACGCCTATTTAATGGATGAAGCACGTTTAATCTTGTTAAATGAGTTTTCAAGTGTAACGTATGACACGAATAAGAAAGCTATATATGGTTCATTAGGATGTATTTGGCGCGAAAGCATTCATAAGTATTTAGATGCAAAAGAGGATGCAATTCCTTTTAATGGTTTATACGCTAAAGAGAAAGATGGTACACCAATTATTGATGCGTGGTTGAACAAATATGGAATGAAGGATTGGCTACAATTACTTATTCAAAAAGCGATAATACCAGTTATACATCTTGTTGTAGAGCATGGTATCGCACTGGAATCACATGGACAAAATATGATTCTAGTCCATAAAGAAGGGGTGCCTGTTCGTATTGCGTTAAAGGATTTTCATGAAGGGCTTGAGTTTTATCGTCCATATTTGAGAGAAGTTGACAAATGTCCCGACTTTACTAAAATGCATAAAACATATGCAAATGGAAAAATGAATGATTTCTTTGAAATGGATCGCATCGAATGTTTGCAAGAGATGGTGTTAGATGCACTATTCCTGTTTAATTTAGGAGAATTAGCATTCGTACTTGCGGATGAATATGGATTGAAAGAAGAACATTTTTGGATGATGGTTGTTGAAGAAATTGAAGATCATTTAAGAATATATCCACATTTGAAAGGTAGATTTGAAAATATTCAATTATATGCACCTACATTCTATGCTGAACAATTAACGAAACGTCGATTATATATGGATCTGGAATCGCTTGTTCATGAAGTTCCAAATCCATTGTATAGAGTAAGACAACTTATGAAACAAAAATTAGCTGTTACAGGGGGAAATTATGCTAATCGTTAATAAACAAGAGTATAGCAAAAGTGATTTTGAATTGAGATTACAAGTTTATGAGGAAATGGAAAAATTTAAAGAAGCAGAAGGAAATAGATTTGCACTTTGTCTGAAAGATCCATTCGATATTATTACGATTGTGTTTTTCTTAAAAGAAAAGAAATCATCAGTATTACTTATACATGAAGATACACCAAAAGAAACAGCTATTGAAATGGCAAAGCGTGCAAATTGTGTAGGAATTTTATATGGAGAATATAGCGATTTTACAAAATTAGAAGTAGGGAACTTTTTACTAGAAGAGCCTTCTTTATTGCAATATAGTTCTGGAACTACAGGGGAACCGAAACTAATTCGTAGAGCATGGACGGAAGTTGATACGGAAATTACCGCTTATAATGAAGCTTTAAACTGTGAAGTAGATGAAGTGCCAATCGTTATGGCTCCTGTTTCACATTCATACGGACTAATATGTGGTACTTTATCAGCAATTAAGAGGGGGAGCCAGCCTGTAATCATTACGAATAAAAATCCTAAATTCGCATTAAATATAGTTCGCAATACAGAAAAACATATTATATATGCAGTACCACTTATGTTACACATTATGGGGAGTTTTCCATTAGGGACGTTCCAGTTTCATAAAATTATGACATCAGGATCGCCTTTGCCAGAAGCACTATTTTATAAACTAAAAGAAATGACAACATATATGATGCAGCAATACGGTTGTTCTGAAGCAGGTTGTATTAGTATATGTCATGATATGAAGAGCCATTTAGATTTAGGAAACCCTCTACCTCATGCGAGTATAAGCATAGGTTCAGATGAAAATGCACCGGAAGAAATCGTCGTGAAAATGAATGATAAGGAAATCTTCACGAAAGATTTAGGGTATAAATCTGAGCGTGGCATTCATTTTATGGGGCGTATGGACGATGTAATTAATGTTTCGGGATTAAAAGTCTTTCCTATAGAGGTAGAAGAAACGATGCTTCGATTGGAAGGTGTTCAAGAGGCAATTGTATATCGAGGGAAACATCCTGTCATGGGCGAAATAGTTAAAGCGAAAGTGATCTCTCATGTTGATCCAGTACAAATAAGAGAATGGTGTATTCAGCACTTACCTTCTTATAAAGTTCCCCATGAAATTGAAAGTGTAAATGAAATTCCTAAAAATAAAACTGGAAAAGTAAGTAGAAAGTTACTAGAGATGGGAGAGGTTACAACATGAGACGGGAAGCGTTAAAGAATGCCGTGTTAAAAATTATGATTGAAAAAATGGAACTGAAAAATGTAACGCATTTAGAAGAAACGATGCGCTTAAATCAAGATTTATATATAGATTCGGTAATGATGTTACAGCTTATTGTATACATAGAAATGGATGTAAAGCTATGCGTTCCAGAGGATGAGGTAGATCCAAAGGCATTTCTTACTGTAGGATCTTTGCTTGATTTTATGGAGGAGTTACAAGAAGTAAATGTGAATAACTAACCTTTAGGAAAGTGGATGAGAGTATGACTTCAATTAAAGTGCACTGTTTAGTGAGTTGTTTTTGTGAAATTATAAAAAGGCGTAGCGACATTGATTTTCGTCCATTTTATTTTGGACTATGGGATGGAGATTTTGATATAACAGAAGGCGGAATTATTTCATATCACTCTGAAAACATTAACCATGATCATTATTTACTTTGGTTTGAAAAATTGTACGGTATTAAAGTAAACGAATGGTATGATCATGCAAAAGATAAAGATAGTAATGTAGAAACGTTTTTAGAATTAGTAGAAAACAAGCCGGAAAATCGTTATGTCATTGTAATGGTTGATATGTCTCTATTACCAGAGAGGGAAAATAAATTTCATCAAAAACCGTTTCCACATTATTTAATGATATCAAAAACAGAGAAAGAAGAAGAGTGGTTCATGCTAGATCCTGATTTTCGTTGGGAAGGAAATATGGAAAGAGAAAAAGTACTTCACTCTATTCAAGATAACCCATTTGGTGGAGGGTATTTTATTGATATAGAAGGAATTGGGGAGCCAACGCAAGAAACAGTAGCTAGTTATTTCACAAAAACATTCAAAAAGAACGACAATGAACTGACTATGGAGCTGAAAAATTTAATTGTAAAAATGGCAAATGAGGAAGAAGGATATGCGCTTTCTGGACTTGTAGCAGCAGTAAAACAAATACCAGTACTTGCAATTCGTAAATATAGTTATGAGCATGCCTTTGCATACTTCCGTGAAACGTTGCAATATTCGGAGCAAGAATTTGATTATTGGTGTGATCGGGTAGAGGATATTGTACAAGGATTTACAAATGTACAGTATCGTGCAATTAAAATGGCAATGACGAATAATAAAGGTATGCTAGTATCGATTATTGAAAAACTGGATGAAATGAATGCAATTGAACTGCAAATTAAGAAGGAATTAGAGAGACAGTTTCTATCATGGAAAGGTATGAAAACAAATCAGTCTGTCGCAACTTTTTAATAAGCTAACTGAATTTAAGATAGGGGAGTTTAATGCTATGAAATATTCGCTATGTACCATTTCATTTCGTCATCAATTAATTTCATTTACTGATATTGTTCAATTAGCATATGAAAACGGTTTTGAAGGAATTGAATTGTGGGGGACTCATGCACAAAATTTGTATATACAAGAACGCGAAACGACAGAACGAGAATTGACTTTTCTAAAGGATAAAAACTTAGAAATTACGATGATAAGTGATTACTTAGATATATCATTATCAGCAGATTTTGAAAAAACGATAGAGAAAAGTGAACAACTTGTAGTACTAGCTAATTGGTTTAATACGAATAAAATTCGCACGTTTGCTGGGCAAAAAGGGAGCAAGGACTTCTCGGAACAAGAGAGAAAAGAGTATGTGAAGCGAATACGTAAGATTTGTGATGTGTTTGCTCAGCACAATATGTATGTGCTGTTAGAAACACATCCCAATACACTAACGGACACATTGCCTTCTACTATAGAACTATTAGAAGAAGTAAATCATCCGAATTTAAAAATAAATCTTGATTTTCTTCATATATGGGAGTCTGGCGCAGATCCAATAGACAGTTTCCATCGATTAAAGCCGTGGACACTACATTACCATTTTAAGAATATATCTTCAGCGGATTATTTGCATGTGTTTGAACCTAACAATGTATATGCTGCAGCAGGAAGTCGTATTGGTATGGTTCCGTTATTTGAAGGTATTGTAAATTATGATGAGATTATTCAGGAAGTGAGAGGTACGGATCTTTTTGCTTCCTTAGAATGGTTTGGACATAATTCAAAAGAGATATTAAAAGAAGAAATGAAAGTATTAATAAATAGAAAATTAGAAGTAGTAACTTCGTAATGTGAAATGATGTGAGAGTCTCGTTTTAGAGGCTCTTTTTTTATGGTAAAAAATAACTAAAAATTTCCATGTATTTTAATTTGAATTTAACACAATTTATATATAAATAAGGAGGTGATTGGTAATGGCTAGAAATCGTAATTCTAATCAATTAGCATCACATGGAGCACAAGCAGCTTTAGATCAAATGAAATATGAAATTGCACAAGAGTTTGGTGTACAACTTGGCACTGATACTTCTTCACGTGCAAACGGTTCTGTAGGCGGTGAAATTACAAAACGCCTTGTAGCGATGGCAGAACAACAACTTGGTGGCGGATATACTCGCTAATTGTAGAAGGTTATAGGAGAAAGGAAGGATTCTTCCTTTCTTTTTTTTTCAATTAATTGGTATGGATATATTGTGAACTGGATTCAAAGAATAGGAATAATACTATAATTTCCCCAATTTCTTTTGTTGTGAATGGGAAGTAGTAAAGATGTAATAGCCCTGGTGGAATGAAAAGTTACGTTCCAGCGGGGCTATTATATGGTAAGAAATATATGATGAAAGGTTTCGAAGCCAACATGTTAAAAAAAGAAAACTGTTGTTTAATTGCGCTTGCATCAGTTCCACTTGTTATGACATTAGGGAATTCAATGCTCATCCCAATTCTGCCGACTATTGAAAAGAAATTACATATTTCATCGTTTCAAGTATCCATGATTATTACAATTTACTCTATCGTAGCTATTCTACTTATACCGATTGCTGGTTATTTATCAGATAGATGGGGACGAAAGATGGTAATGGTTCCGAGTTTGCTGATTGCAGCTATAGGAGGAGCGATAACTGGTTGGGTATCTTGGAAAGTTGATAATCCCTACAATTGGATATTGATTGGTAGAGCGATTCAAGGTATTGGTGCTGCTGGTGCAATGCCAGTTGTTATACCGTGTGTTGGTGATTTATACAAAGACGAAAAACAAGTTAGTACAGGTTTAGGAATCATAGAAACATCCAATACATTTGGGAAAGTACTGAGCCCTATTTTAGGGTCTGCTCTTGCTGCCGTTGTATGGTTCTTACCATTTTGGGCGATTCCAATTTTATGCGTAGTATCAATTGTTTTATTACTTGTTCTAGTAAAGGCAAAGAAACAAGAAGGAGAAGTCCCACCACTTAAAGAGTTTATAAAATCTATTCTGTCTACGTTTCGAGAAAAAGGAAGATGGTTAATTGCCATTTTTACATTAGGTGCAATTATTATGCTTATTTTATTCGGAATTCTCTTTTATTTGTCGACTATACTGGAATCAAAGTATGACATTCATGGTATATGGAAAGGGTGTGTGCTTGCTATTCCGTTACTTGTACTGTCACTTAGTTCATATATGGCCGGTAAAAAAATTGGAGATAATCAAAATGTTATGAAGAAGTGTATTTATATTGGTTTTTTAATGGCAGCTGCATCAGTCATCATTCCTTTATTTATAAAAGGGATTTATTTACTACTTCTTTGTCTTGTTATTATGGGGATAGGGATTATTGGTATGGCACTCCCATGTTTAGATGCCCTCATTACACAAGGAATTGAAAAGGAGCAAAGGGGAACGGTTACGTCATTTTACAGTTCAATGCGATTTATCGGTGTAGCAGCTGGACCACCTTTATATTCTTTTTTCATGAAAGGGGCGGACCATGAAGTGTTTTATTTGACAAGTATTTTCGCTGCCATTGGTGCTGTCATAGCAATCATTTGGATTAAACCAGCAAAGGATGCAAAGGCGGTAAAACAGAAACCGGAACCTACTTCATAATTTGTAAGAGAATTGCATGATGTTTTGAGAAACATGCAATTCTCTTTCGTTCATTAAGAATAAATAACTTGTTTTAACATATAAAGTGCGACACCCCATATGATGAGGCCAGAAAATTTATTTAATAATAAAATTGTCTTTCCAGTTGAGTCTAGTCTTTTTAGAAATTTCCCCGCTAAAGCTAAGCTTATAAACCAAATCCAAGAAACGATAATAGTTGCAAGTGTGAAAGCCCATTTTTCACTTCCTATGTATTGAATAGAATTTGTTCCAATTACACCGATTGTGTCTAAAATAGCATGTGGATTTAATAACGAAACTGATGCTGCGAAAAGGATTTGCTTTTTTAAGGGCATACTTTTTTCTTGTTTTACATCGTTGGAAGGATTACTTCTCCAAATAACAAAGCCCATGTATAGGAGAAAGAAAAATCCAATTATATATAATGAGTTAGTTAGCCAAGAAAAAGTAAGGAGTACAAGGGAGACACCTTGCACTGCAATCAATATGAGTAACGTATCACATATAGAGGCAGTTAATACTACAGGGGCTGCCCTCCAAATGTTTGGTTGGCTCGCACCTTGGTTAAAGACAAAAACATTTTGTACACCTAATGGAATGATAAGTCCAAATGCAAGAATGATACCATGAATAATTGCTTCACTCATCATATTACCTCCTATTTTAATTCATTATGATAGTGTATATTGTATAGAAGAAATGAAAATTTGTATCCATCCATATGGTTGGGGAGGTTACCAACCAAAAAGAATATAAGGTGATATGATGGAAAGATTCGTTTGGAAACCGGATATGTCTCTAGCGACGCCGCTGTATAAACAAATAGAAACGTATATAAAAGAAAAGATCGTTAATGGAGAATGGACCGTTGGAACGAAATTACCTTCACAAAGAGATTTGGCCCATACATTTGGTGTGAATCGAAGCACAATTGTAATGGCTTTCGATGAACTAGTTGCAAAGGGATACATTGAAGGGAATGGCAGGAAAGGAACAATTGTTGTAAATAATAATGAGAATGTTTCAACTTACGCACCCCCGCCTAATTGGCAGTCTTATGTAGAAACAGGACTTCATTATCCGAATCTCCCAGCTATTCAGGAGATTAATCAAGCTGAATTTTATCCACATGTAATTCGATTAGGAACAGGTGAGCTCGCGCCGAGTCTCTTACCTGAGAAAAAGATGAAAGAAATTATGAATAAGCTTTTAAAGTCAAATGTGACGCTTGGGTATGAAGAGCCAAAAGGAAATTTTTATTTAAGGGAAAAGATTTCCGAATACTTAAAGGGGCATGGTGTATATGTATCTCCTGACTCTATATTAATTGTTTCAGGAGCAATTCAAGCGCTGCAACTTATCTCTATGGGGCTTCTTCCAAAAGGCGCATCCATCTTATTAGAAAAACCATCCTATTTATATTCGCTTAATGTTTTTCAATCCGCAGGAATGCGTTTCATTGGAATACCAATGGATGAGAACGGTTTAAATGCATCATATATTACAAAATATAAGAAGCAATTTAATGCCTCTATTTTATATACAATCCCGTCTTTTCATAATCCAACGAACTTTAGTATGAATGCGAAGCAACGAATAGAAGTGATGGAAATATGTAATGAAATTGGATTACCTATTATAGAGGACGCAGTGTATCAAGACTTATGGTTTGATGCACCTTGTTCGAAACCTTTAAAAGCCTATGATAAAAATGGAATCGTACTACATATTGGAAGCATGTCCAAAGTAATTAGTCCAGGTTTAAGAATTGGATGGATTGTTGGACCTGAGCCAGTAATCCAAAGATTGTCAGACATAAAGATGCAAACAGATTATGGTTCAAGCACTATATCCCAGCAAATTGCAGCAGAGTGGTTTACAAATGGTCTATATGATGAGCATTTGCGATTTGTAAGAAGTGAATTGAAAAAACGAAGAGATTTTATGTTACTAATGTTAGATAAATATCTTCGTGAAATAGCAACTTGGCATGAACCAACAGGCGGGTTTTATATATGGGTACATATAAAAGTACCCATTTCATATCGCAGTTTATTTGATAAAGCTCTGCAAGAAAAGGTTTTATTAAACCCAGGTACTTTATATGATAGAAGTGCAAATCAATTTTTGCGCCTATCGTATTCATACGCAACGTTAGAAGAAATTGAAATAGGTATAAAAAAACTTGCACAACTAATGAAAAAGTAAGAGGAGAAAGTAATGAAACAATATGTAATTTGCCAAATGATCAATGGAGAAAAATATTTAGCTGCTTATGCGGAGACGAAGCAAGAGGCGATTGAAAAAGCAGAACTGTTAGGATTAAGAACGGGAAATTGTTACATAGTTATAACTGCAGAAGAAGCCGAAGGCTTAACGTATCCTTAAACAATGTATGAGATTATATAGGAAGTAAATAAGTCTAGTAATATAAGAATTTACTAGGCTTATTTACTATTAAGTTGTTAAACGTTCTCGTATTTATACGCAAAGTAATAATATTATGAGTCAAGTTGACGAAAAAATCGATTTGTCTTTCGGTCTTGATTTCCTTTTCTATACTCATCAATATATTGCCTAAAGTTCCAAGCTTGTAAAAATTTATTAGCAGAGTTATAACCAGAATTGTAAAGCCAGTCTTTTTCTTCCTTCGTCAGTTCAAAATTAGTACTTGTAATCGTTCCTGTTGGAATTGTAATCGTTCTTGCTTTTGATTCCTTATCTAAATGACGTAAATCATGAGCTTGCATCATTGTTTTAAATAGTCCTTTGAACATGGAAATAGGCTCGTTATAGTGAGCAGGGTCAGCTTGAATCTCATCTTTTACAAAATGAAATCCGAAAGTCGGTCAGCGAGGAGCGGTAGGTGAATCGAAGATCCAAATTGGATAATTACTTAGAATTCCTCCGTCAACCATATAACAAGGCTGCTTCCATTTTGGAGTTCTCCATTTTACGGGTTCAAAGAAGAAGGGGATTGTACTACTCATTCTTACCGCTTTAGCGATAGAGAAGCGATAATTTAAAAATCCGTAGTTTGGTAAGTCGTCAGGAAAGACAACCATTTTACCATTACTAATATCAGAAGCGATGATTTTGAGTTTGTTTAGATCCGGTAAATCAGTAAATAAATGAACACCTTTTTTTCGAAGTAATTCTTCAATCCATTCTTCTATAAATACATTAGAGTATATACCTAGAGTAGTCCATGCACTTAGTCCTTTTCCGATAAAGGGGATTTTGTCAATAAAGGTTTTCTTCGTAAATTTGTTATAATCGATATCAGTTATAATGGTTTTTAGCTCTGAACAAGAATATCCTGCAGCTAAAAGTGCCGCGATAATTGCACCAGCTGATGTTCCAGCTACACGTTCCCATTCATAACCTTTTTCGGCTAACGCGCAAATTGCCCCAACATGCGCAATACCGCGCACACCGCCTCCTTCAAAAACACCATCAATCTTCATTAAACATACTTCCTTTCAAATAAAAGATTTGGAAATGGCAAAAAAGCACGTATTGTACGTGCTTTTTTACAATGGTTTTTAAGTTTACTAGCAGCCTACAAAGCCGCCCCAACAGCTAGCTCCGATGATGATTAGAAGGATGAATAAAACGATTAATAAAGCGAAACCTCCGTAACCACAACCACCACAGCTACCGCCGTAACCGTAACCGCCGCAACTATATCCGTAACCCATGTGGAATTCCTCCTTATATTAAAAATAAAAATGAACGAGGGGAAAATGTACTGGAAGAACTAAAGAACTATCGTGTTTGTAGGAACAATGTATAGTATGCTTTTTTAAACTTGTTCGCGTACGAAGGATAAGCCCGTTTTTGAAGGCTTGTTGATTTTGTAAAGAATGAAGTATAATCTTTGTACTATGATATAAATAAGTATGTAAATGTAAGGAGAATTTATGAATAAAAAAATTGAAGTATTAATTGATAAATATGAACTAACACACTTGAAAGAGGAACTTATTAATACTGTATTTCCTTGTATAAAAGTTGTGCCAAAGCAGCAGGAAACTGTTGCGATAGGTAGTTCGAAAATGGGAGGAGTTCCTGATTTACCAGCTTTATTTGAATATCCAAAGCATAAAGGAAATCCACTACAATTTATCGCGCAATTTAACTTAAGTGATTTACAAAACGTTGGTATGGATCACAATCTTCCTAAGACGGGGATGCTGTATTTCTTTTGCATTGAAAATTATTTTGAAGAAAATGTGAAGCTAACAGAGGCTGGGCGTGTACTTTATTATGATGTTCCTGTAGAGCAATTACGAAGAGGAAATGAAGTACAAGCGAAATATAACCAGTGTGCAATTACTTTTGAACTGACATACAAATTACCAGAACTTTTCATTGAAGATGAGGCTGATTCAGATCGTTTCTTGCAATTACTTGAAGAGCTAATTCCGGATAACTACGATAACCATCAAATGTTTGGTGAGCCATTCTCTGTACAAGAAGAAGTGTTATATGAGACGGGAGAATATATGGGAGTAGACCCGCAGCAAATGACTCTTTTATTCCAAATTGATTCAGATCATAAAAATTGTAATATGGTTTGGGGAGAACTAGGGATGCTATATTTCTGTATTAGTAATGAAGATTTGAAAAATCAACGTTTTGAAAATACATGCTGCGTATTACAAACATGCTAATGAAAAAAGGTTGTTCTTTTTAAAAGAACAACCTTTTTATGTGAATTAGTTAATATGCATAATCTCATATGACCTATACGAAAAAGTATTGTATACTCTGAAACTATACGATACTTTTTCGTATAGTTATAGAATATAAGGAGTGACAAGATGGGAAAGACAAGTAAGTATGTGACAGCTGCCGCACTTTGTTCAACTATAGTAATGGGAGGCTTACAAGCGTCATCTGTATCTTATGCAGCTACAAATCCGACTACAGTGACAGCACAATCAGATGTAAAGTTATTAGATGATTTCAGAAAAGAATTAAAAAAACAGATTGATAATCGAGAAGAAAATATTACAATCACATATAAAACAAAAGATAGAAATGCTAGAAATATTATGGATCAATTGTATGGTGAGTTTAATAAAATTGTAGATGCTGATGAGTATGTAAAATATAATGTAGCGTCTACTAGATATTCCATTAAAGGAATGCCAGGGGACTATACGTTTACACTGCAAGTAAAATACCGTGAATCAAAAGAACAAACTCAATATGTAAAAGCTCAGGCGAAATCAATTGTTGGATCAATTGTAAAACCAGGGATGGATGAGCATGAGAAAGTAAAAGCTATTCACGATTACGTTGTTAAGCATGTGTCTTATGATACGTCTTATCAAGCGTATACAGCATATGAAGCATTAGCGAATCGTTCTGCCGTTTGCCAAGGATATACATTATTGACGTATGAGTTGTTAAAAGAGGCAGGTATTCAAAATCATATTGTAACAGGCACAGGAAACGGACAAGCTCACGCGTGGAATTTAGTGAACATTGAAAACAAATGGTATCACCTAGATACTACATTTGATGATCCAGTACCAGATAAAGCAGGGCGTGCAACTTACTCATATTTTAATATGTCTGACGAACAGTTAAGTAAAGATCATGAATGGGATCGTAGCAAATATCCAGCGGCAACTACAAGTTATTTTGGTGAATTAACAAATAAAATAAAAGCTGGTAGCTCAAAAACTGTCGTATATGAGCAGATGTTAAAAGAAACAAATTTACAATACTTATCTGCAGAATACGGAGCAGAAAATTATAATGAATTTAAGCAAAAGTTGCAGCAACAGTTTGCAGCTAAACCAGAAAAAGTAGAAGTACGATATAAGCAGTCCATGGATGGGACGATGCAAGATATAAAGAAAGTATTAAATGAAATAAATTGGCCAAAAGGTGCAAAGCGTGTGTCTTATCAAGTAGCGCCTTACAGTGCATTGGCGGGTTATTCATTAGCGACAATTACATTTACGTATTAAGCAATGAGAAAGAGCATCTGTAAAAGATGCTCTTTTTATATTTATCGATCACTTTAAAATTTTGGGAATTATGTGATAAAATAAAAAGGAGAGGATGTGAATGCTGAATGAACTTGTTCGAAAGTAATATTTTTACATTGATATATACTTGTTTAGTAATCGGACTTATCGTTTTGTTTTTCATATCATTTACTTTGTTTATTAGAAGAGTATTACAAAGCAGTGCTGCAAAGAAACACCACGTGATTAATATGAACCAGAAGCTAGATCGAATCATTGAATTGCTTGAAAAAGATAAGAAATAGCGATAGAAGAGGTATGAAAAGGGGGAAAGAGAATGGCCAATTATATAAAAGAATTACGTGAAAAAGTAGGACATGATTATGTTTTCTTAAACTTTGCCGGTGGTTGTGTATTTAATAAAGAAGGAGAAGTATTACTGCAAAAAAGAGGAGACTTTAACGCTTGGGGATTTCCAGGTGGTGCAATGGAGATAGGAGAATCAGCTGCGGAAACTGCAATCCGAGAAATAAAAGAAGAAACCGGGTATGATGTAGAAATAAATGAGCTTATTGGAGTGTATACAAAATATTTTCAATCATATCCAAATGGAGACAAGGCCCAGTCAATTGTGATGTTCTTTTCATTCTCAATAGTTGGAGGTGACAAAAAAGTAGATGGTGATGAAACGTTGGATTTGAAGTTTTTCCCGTTAGACGACATGCCACCGTTATTTTGTAAACAACATGAAGATTGCCTGCAAGATTTATTGGAGAAAAGAGTAGGGGTATATCGTTAACATATAAAAAAGAAGCTAAATGAAGATTAGCTTCTTTTTTATGTTTCATTTATTTCCACCAATCATCAAACATTGACGCTGGTACTTGTCTTTTATGCTCACTCACTGTGTAACGTTTTTCAATTTTCTCTGCGACGTCAGCTGGAACTGCTTTACCTTCTAAATAATCATCTAATTGATCATAAGTAATACCTAACTCTGTTTCATCAGCTTGACCTGGTTTTTCATCTAATAAATCAGCTGTTGGCATTTTTAAGTACAGTCGCTCGTCTGCACCTAACTCTTGTAATAATGCACGTCCTTGACGCTTCGTTAATCCCGTTAATGGTAATAAATCTGCACCACCATCTCCGAATTTTGTAAAGAACCCTGTTACAGCTTCTGCAGCGTGATCTGTTCCGATAACAAGTAGCCCTTTTTGTCCACCAATTGCATATTGAGTAACCATACGGATACGTGCTTTCACGTTACCTTTATTGAAATCTGTTAATGATTCACCCAATAAGTTTTCATATTGATTTGAAAAAGCATCAACAGTTGAAGCAATATCAAATGCAACAGATTGATCTGCTTGAATGAATTGTAATGCTAATTGTGCATCATCTTCATCTTTTTGTACTTTATAAGGAAGACGCACGGCGATAAACGTTGCATTACCACCTTCGTTACGAATTTCTTCAACTGCAAGTTGTGCTAAGCGTCCTGCTAATGTAGAGTCTTGTCCGCCGCTAATACCAAGTACAAATCCTTTTGTACCTGTTTTTTTTACATAATCCTTTAAGAAATCAACTCGTTTACGAATTTCAATTTTTGGATCAATTACAGGCTGAACATGTAATGCTTTCATAATCTGTTCTTGTAATGTCATTATGTTTCCTCCTATTCATATTAAAGCGGTAATTAAGTTTATATGTATAATGGTACATACTTCTATTCTTTATTATTTCGCAAAATTAACGAATATACAATAGGATGTGTGTATGAATATGAATGTAGTCATTATAAATAAAGTACTACGTATAAGCAATTTTTTTAAACCTTTCAAAAATGTAAGGTTTTTGTCATTTGAATCGATGGAAGGTATTTCCGCACTTTACTAATATAAAAACATAGATAGTAGAAGGGCGGAGAAGTAATATGAACATTAGAGAACTAGCATATCGGAATGTAACCCGAAATAGACGGACATACTCAGCCTATTTTTTGAGTAGTGCATTTGCAATTATGGCCTTTTTTGTGTATTCATTTTTTGCGTTTCATCCGGCATTAAGTGCAGGAGAATTAGGTCAGTACGTATTCGTAAGTATGTCTTTTGCACAGTCTATTATTTACTTATTTACATTCTTCTTTATTTTATATTCGATGGGAATGTTTTTAAAAACGAGAAAGCGTGAACTAGGGATTTTAATGATGTTAGGTATGACGAAATATCAATTAAAGCGTCTAATCTTTTTTGAAAATATTATGATTGGAATAGGGGCAATTATTTTTGGTATTCTTTCAGGTATGTTATTTTCAGGGGTATTACTATTTTTCGCTCCGATGATATTGAAACTAGATATCTCCTTATCCTATTACATACCGATGAAAGCAATTGTTGTAACGAGTATTATGTTTTTTATTTTATTTATGATCATATCATTGTTTAGTGCAGGAATGATTCGTAAAAATAAGATTATGAAGTTGTTTAGAGGATCGGCAGAGGCGAAACCGGAACCGAAAGCATCAATCATTTCTTCCATATTAGCAGTAGTATTGCTTAGTGCTGGCTATGTAGGAGCTCTTCTATCACATGGAGCAATGGTATTTATTATGATGATTCCTGTTACAACGGTAGTTATTATTGGGACGTATTTGTTGTACAAGCAGCTGAGTGTCTTTATTATTCGATTATGTAAAAAAAGTAAACGTTTCTATTGGACACAGACTAATATTATTACGTTATCAGATTTAGCGTATCGCATGAGAGATAACGCAAGAATGTTCTTTATTGTAACCATTATTTCTACTGTAGCATTTTCCGCAATAGGGACATTAGTTGGCTTCGCATCCATGACGAAAGGGATAATGGAGAGACCGATTTCGTTTCATTACCATTCTAAGCAAGGGAATAGTAACGAATCACAGCATATACAAATGATTGACAAAGGATTAAAGAAACATAGTATAGCAGCTTCAAAAACTAATATTTCGACAAAGAAAACGGAGGAACAGTCGTTAAGAAGCGCCATTTTTATAAAAGAATCAGACTATAAGAAATATGCAAAGTTAACAGAAGAACCATTTAATACTGTAGCAAATAAAGAAGTTGTATTTTTGTCAGCTAATATACCAGGGCCAACGATGAAAGAAAGAAAAGAAATTACTTTACCTAATATGAATGAAAATTTAAAAGTGAAAAAAGTTACTTCATCTTCATTGGGGAAAATATTAAGAGGAAATGTTTATGTAATCTCTAATAGTCAATATGATTCATTACAAGATGGGTTTATAGAGACAAAAGATTATATGTATAAAACTGAAAGAACGAAAGATGAGATTGAAATTGGTAAAGAGCTTACGCATCAAATTAAACCGTATCAAGAATATTCAACGTTTAGTGCGGAAGAGTACGAGCAAAACCAAAGTTTACAAATTGCAGGACCGATTTTATTTGTAGGTTTCTTTATTGGTATAGTATTTTTCGTTTGCGCAGGAAGTTTCCTTTACTTCCGTTTATTCTCCGATTTGGAGGATGATGTTCGCTTGTTCGAAATGATTCGTAAAGTTGGATTGACAAGTAGGGAATTATCGAAGGTAGTTACAATTCGATTGGCCCTTTTATTCTTCGTTCCAATTGGTGTTGCAACATTACATGGAGCAGTAGCCTTAACGGCGTTAGGGCAAATGTTTGAGTACTCATTGTTTAAAGAAAATACAGTTGTATTAAGTATTTTCATAGGTATTCAAGTTGTATACTTCTTACTTATAAGATCCCGTTATGTAAAACAATTGAAAGAGAGATTACGTATGCATTAAATGTGTTTTTTTAACTCGAGTACAAAATTTTCTAAAAAGAGGCAAGTATTGTCAAAAAGTGATAAAATGGAAAAAGCGAGGTGAAAAAATTAATAGAGAGTAAGGGGGGAGAAATATGAAAGCAACAGGAGTTATTCGAAAAGTAGACGAATTAGGACGAATTGTTATCCCTAAAGAATTACGCGATGTATTGGGAATACAAATCAAATCACCGCTTGAAATTTTTGTAGAAGCAGATAAAATCATTTTACAAAAATATCAACCTTACAATGCTTGCCAAATCACAGGTGATGTTTCAGGGCAGAATATTACATTAGCAAATGGAAATATTACAGTTGGTATAGAGGGAGCGGAATATTTAGTAAAAGAAATAGAAAAGTTTTTAAACAAGAGTGAGGTTTAGTCTTAATTTATATTATTTTTCAAATTACATATCATTCTTTTAAAAGACTGTAAGAGGACCATTAATTGGTCCTCTTATTTTGGTTATTAGTTGAACGACTCGGGTTGTTACTTCCTACAAATCATAGGGAAAATAAAGAAGTATTATAGAGGTAGTAAATGATGTTGAGAAATATTTGAAAAGAAGGAAAACAAAAAGAATAAAACGAATGTTACATTTACACGTATTCAAAAGTGGTCTGAAATGAAAATAATACATTTTCAGGAGGGATTACGATGAGTAGTACAGTGAATAAACAAAAAGGTATACAATTGATTCCGTTTACCGTAAATAAGGTGGTAGAACAAGTAAATGAAATTCCACCAGGTGTACAACTGATTCACGCTCCGCAAGTATGGGAAAAGAGTGTGAAGGGGCAAGATGTAGTCGTTGCCGTATTAGATACAGGGTGTGATACTAATCATATAGATTTAAAAGATCGTATTATCGGCGGAAGAAATTTCACAAAAGATTATGAAGCTGATCCAAATGTGTATCTTGATAATAACGGACATGGTACTCATGTTGCGGGAACGATTGCCGCGACTGAAAATGGTGTCGGTGTATTAGGAGTTGCACCACTTGCTAAAATGTTAGTATTAAAAGTTTTAGCGGGAGATGGTTCTGGAAGTTATGAGCAAATTATTGAGGCAATTCATTATGCTGTAAATTGGAGAGGGCCGAATCAAGAGAAAGTGAGAATTATTTCAATGTCACTTGGTGGTCCGCAAGATGTTCCAGAATTACATGAAGCAATTCAAAATGCGGTAAAGCAGGATGTTCTCGTTGTATGTGCTGCTGGAAATAATGGAGATTGCGATGATGAAACAGAGGAACTAGACTTTCCGGGTGCGTACTCCGAGGTAATTGAAGTTGGTGCCGTTAATTTAGAGCGGAAGATTGCATGTTTTAGTAATTCAAATCAAGAAATTGATCTAGTAGCGCCAGGTGATGAAATATTCTCTACGTATCCAGAAGGAAAATATGCTGTGTTAAGTGGAACTTCCATGGCGACGCCGCATGTTGCTGGAGCGCTCGCCTTGCTCATTAAACAGTGTGAGAAAGAATACGGTCGAAAGTTATCGGAGCCGGAAATATATGCACAACTCATTAAAAGAACTGTACCTTTAGGGTACGAACGTACATCTGAAGGGAATGGATTAGTAGATTTATTAAAAGAATAGCCATATTAAAAAAACATCTCATATGAATATGAGATGTTTTTTTATATGGCTCTGTCGTATGTAATACTTCCCTATTTAAAGAGTCTTATTGTTGTTGAATACTTTTTCTTTGTTTTATTTTTTGTGACAGGAATTTTGTTTGTATTAATGATGAGGCACTTACAAAACATGTCTAGTGTAGCAAGAGGAACAGGAGCCGCGCTTGCAAATGCTTCTATGTACATTGGTCAAATGATTGGTGCGGCAATAGCTGGAATGTTATTTGCAATATCTCACAATTTTATACTTATAGGTAGTTTTACTGCGTTACTATATATAGGAGCTTTATTTTTGTTTAGAAAAAGTGAAAAACTTACTGAAAATAGTGAAACAGGAATTGCATCATAAAGCTTGTATAAATATTTCGCAAATCAGAATTAATAAGAGTGTGAATACATGAATGTGCTTTTAATTAAAGTGGTTACTAAAAGTATAGAGATAGTAGAAGAAATGTATTGTAACAAAGTTATGAGGAATCAAAAAATAAAAATCCCTATAAAGATAGGGATTTATATATCGGCATATAGTTCCTTGGAAAAGGATATACTTAGTTTAGCATATCGGACTACTTATATTTGTGAAATAGATGTGAAAGTAATGTGAAAAGTATTGTAATAAAAAGCACTGTTTTAGCTAATGTAGCTAAAACAGTGCTTTTCTCTTTGATTGAACAGTTGCAGCATTTTCATCATGTATACCTGCATCTTTTATAATTCGTTGTTTTGCTTTATTTAATAGATGGTTTACTGCTTCGCCAAAATAGTTAGCTTCGCTTTTTGTGCGGGCTTCTCGTAAACATTTATAGTTTTCTAGCAGTTCCTCTTTTTCGGAGTTTGTTAAGAAATCTTCTATTTTCTTTTTTGTCATACGAAACACCCTTTCTCCTGACAAACGACGCAATAGAAAATATTTATTTCTCATTATAACAATAATTTTAAAAGAAAGTATACACTAACGTCGCAATAATTTGTCAATTTCTTGAATCTTCTCATCAGCTTTCCCAATTTGCGTATTTTTAGCCTGTTCGCCACCAAGAGCTTGATGTAGTAAAAAAGTTTGACCGGAAATAGCAGTTACAATGGATACTTTTATAATTTCTTTTATTGCGGTGACATCGAATAAAACGAGCCCAAGAAGTGCGGCTAGGCTACCAGTAAAAATATCAGTTAAAAATCCAAAATGAAAAAATGTTTTCAAACGGCGTGGAAGCAATAACTTACCTTGGTTATTGATTAGATGGGAAACGAAGCCGGTAATGCCACCAACGAGAACAGCGGTTAGCCATTGATACATTTCCATCGAATCCACTCCTTTTAGTGAATAAGATTCGATTATTTTATATTGATTCCTTTTAATATTTCATATAAGCATATTGAGAAAGTTTGTTTGGGTATATTTTGTATTCAAATTAATTATGACAGAAAATTTAGATAGATTTCAGTCTATTATATGAATCATTTTTACAATAATATGAATGCAGAAAGGGGTGCGTGATATGAATATAGATTATCGAATAAGAAGTGTAGATGGTTATACAAAAAAATAGGGGAATTAGTAAGCCTGCTTGAGCATACGAGAGCTGTAACATTAGGCGAAGTAAAAATTTATCAGTTGAGCAATTAGATTTAATTATGCAAAGCAGCGGAAATTCAATTGGCGCCTTATTAAAGCATATAGCAGCTATTGAAAAAGTTCATCAGCTTATTTCATTTCAAGATCGTGACTTTACAAAAGAAGAATTAGAAATATGGGAAGATGCACTGTATTTAGGGGAAGCGGGTAGAGCAATCCGTGGTCATGAAATACAATATTATGTACAACTTCTACAAAGTGTTCGAGAAGAATCTCTGAAGTATTTAAGTGAACAAGGTGATGAGTGGCTCATGTCAGAAAGAAAGTGGCCTAACGGTGTAGCATATAACCAGCACTATCTATGGTTTCATGTGCTAGAAGATGAAATTAGTCATCGAGGACAAATTAGAATGCTCAAAAAAGTTATTTGAAAATTACGTAAAATAATGTAGCTTTTTATAGGAGAATTCCATATAATGAGAATAATTAAAATAAGAACGGGGTGATGTATTATGGCGAAAATAACTTATATGAATAATCAACCAAATACAAAGGTGGATGGAAAGGGCGATATTATATAAGGTAATTCGCAATCCTTCCACTTAGTACAAACTAGGGAGGATATTTATTTGAATCAAAATATTTTAGAATCTTTCGGCTGGGATTCATTTTTTGAAGAACAAGTTACAGAGAAAAATTATGAAGTAGGTCGTATTTTACTTGAGCATAAGCATATATATCGCATTATTTGTAATGATGGTGAATATATGGCAGAACTGTCTGGGAAGTTTCGGCATGAAGCGGTTACGAAAGGCGATTATCCAGCAGTTGGTGATTGGGTGTATATAAAGAAATTAGAAGATGAAAAGAAAGCGATTATTCATCGTATTTTCCAGCGAAGAAGCTCTTTCTCAAGACAAGAGGCTGGAACAAGAACAGAAGAACAGATTATAGCAGCAAATGTAGATTATTTATTTTTAGTGAATGCACTTAATCATGATTTTAATGTTAGAAGGATGGAACGTTATTTATTATTAGCGTATGAAAGCGGCGCTATGCCAGTTATTGTTTTAACAAAGAGTAGTATATGTAATGATGTGGAAGAGAAAATTGTAGAAACGGAAGCTATAGCAATTGGTGTTCCTATTTTCGTTGTTGATAGTTTAGAGCATACAGGTATAGATTCGTTGAAACAATTCGTTTCTTCAGGGAAAACAATTGCTTTAGTTGGATCATCAGGGGTAGGAAAGTCAACTTTGTTAAATGCTTTAATAGGAATTGATGTAGCAAAAACGGGAGATATACGTGAAGAGGATAGTAGGGGGAGGCATACGACAACGCATCGAGAATTATTCCAATTGCCTAGTGGCGCTCTCGTTATTGATACGCCTGGCATGAGGGAATTGCAACTTTGGGAAGGCAGCGAAGCGATTCAAACAGCATTCTCTGATATTGAAGAACTTGCGACAACATGTCGTTTCCGTGATTGTAAGCATGAGAATGAACCAGGATGCGCGGTGTATAGTGCAATTGAAAACGGACTTATTACGATAGATCGTTTGAAAAGCTATAAAAAATTACAAAGAGAACTGGCGTATTTTATGAGGAAACAAGATGCCATCCTTGCCAGAGCAGAGCGTGATAAATGGAAGAAAATTTCTAAACAACATAAAAAAATGTAAAAACCAAAGGGGCCCCTTTGGTTTTTTCTATTTGTAAATTTTATAATAATATTATTCACATATATAGACAAAGGGAAATTAATTGTTTAAACTTTACAAAGTATTCACCATAATAGGTTATGAAAATAATAATTAAGGAATGGGAAATATTCATAATTAACTCAATTTAACTTTTAAATTTGAAAATTAGGAGGTTCATAATGGGTAAACTATTAAATTTGTTTCGTGATATGAAAGTAGCAAAAAAGCTATTAATTTCATTCTTTGTAATTTTAATTGCAGCCGTTTCTATAATCGGGGGCATGTCTTATCAAACTGCTAAAAAGAATTTTGAATCACAAATTACGAGTAGTGCTAACGATAATATAAAAATATTAGATAATTTAATCAATCAAATGATTGAAGCAAAATTTAACGATGTGAATAACTTTGCACGAGTAATTCAAGGGAATATGTATCAAGGGGATAATCAGGATGAGCTAAGAAAGACATTATCTCAGTATATCAATTTGAATATAGATGTTGAACAAGTGTATGTTGCCGGTAATGATAAGAAATTTGTACAGGAACCAAATATACAAATGGCAGCAGATTATGATCCAACAACACGACCTTGGTATAAAGATGCAGTGGCAAAACAAGGTGGTATTGTTGTTAGCGAGCCATATAAGGCAAAAGGAAATGGACATATTGTCGTAACGATTGCAAAACAAACAGAAGATAAAAATGGGGTTGTTGCGCTAGATTTAAGTTTAGACAATTTATTAAAAACAACAAAGTTAATCAATATTGGTAAAAAAGGATATGCCTTCATTTTAGATGGAAAGCAAAAAATCATTGCTCATCCACAAGAAAAATCAGGGGATAAAGCAGCTGATTCTTGGGCAAAGAAAATTTATGAAGATAATCATGGTGCTTTTACATATTCTTATGGTGGTAGTGAAAAGAATATGGTATTTGCTACAAACGTAAAAACAGGTTGGAAAATTGGTGGGACGATGTACGCAACTGAAGTAATTGAAGCTGCTCAACCTGTATTTTATAATATGTTAATTGTTATGCTTATTTCGTTAGTAGTAGGTGGAGTACTTATTTATTTTGTGACACTTTCAATTACGAAGCCTTTAAAGAGATTAGTTATCACTTCTAAAGAAATAAGTGAAGGGGATTTAACGCAAACAATTGAAATTCATTCTAATGATGAAATTGGTCAACTTGCGAAAGGTTTTAACGAGATGACAAATTCATTACGGACGTTAATTGGAAGGATTAACACTTCGGCAGGACATGTTGCAGCAGCATCAGAAGAACTAACTGCAAGTGTAAGACAAGCGAGTGAAGCAACTGAGCAAATTACAACAGCAATGGATGAAATATCAAGTGGGGCAACGACGCAAACAACAAGTGTAGAAAATGGTGCTATGTTACTGTTTGATGTAACGGAAGGAATTCAGCATGTAGCAAATAGTTCATCATCTATTAATATTGCTTCTGCTCATACTCGTGAAAAAGCAGAAGATGGTGGGAAACTAGTAGGAAGAACAGTAAACCAGATGCAGTCTATTGCAGAATCGGTTTCACAATCAGATGCTGTTATACGGTTATTAAATAATAAATCAAAACAAATTGGTGATATATTAGAAGTAATTCAAAACATTGCAGATCAAACAAATCTTCTAGCTTTAAATGCGGCAATTGAAGCTGCAAGAGCTGGTGAACATGGAAGAGGTTTTGCAATTGTTGCAGATGAAGTACGTAAATTGGCAGAGCAGTCTAGCATATCTTCCAGTGAAATTAGTAAATTAATAGGCGAAATACAAGACGATATGGGTAAGACAGTCAAATCAATGAATCATGTAAATGAAGAAGTTCAATCTGGACTTGTTATTGCAAATGAAACGAAGCAAAATTTTGCTGAAATTTTACAATCTACAAATGAAATAGCTAATCAAATTAAGACGATGGTTGAAACGGCTAATGGAATGTCAAAAGGGGCAAATGAAGTATCTATTTCAGTAGGACAAATTGCAATGACAGCACAAAATAATGCGACAAGCACACAAAATGTTGCGGCTTCAGCTGAAGAACAGCTAGCTTCGATGGAGGAAATTGGATCAGCGGCGGGTACGCTATCTCAAATGGCTGAAGAGTTGCAAGTATTAATTGAGAGATTTAAAGTTTAATAAAGAACAGACTACCCCTAGTAGCATTATGACACTAGAGGGTAGTCTGTTTTATTATGTAAAATCAAATGGAGATGTAAACTTCCTTTATGACGTTTAAAATGGTATTTTGTATAATATTTGTCGAAAAATAGAGGTATTTGTTAGCTTTGTGTATAATTATTAACCTATAGAATACAAATAAAAGGAGAGTATTATGGGAGTGTATTGGGGGACAAAAAGACATTCTTGGCTTAGTTACGTCTCATTTTGGCTAAGTATTTCATTTTTTATTGTTTTTCTAATTGAAGTGTTTATATTAAAAACACTTTCGAATAGCTCGGTGCAAATTGTTAAATATTTTTATTTTATACTTGTACCAGTAAATATTTTTCTTAGTTTAAAGTTACTATTTAAGAAAAATGAAAAGAAAGCGTTACCTATTTTTAGTTTCATTGTCTCATTATTATTTGCAATTTTAATAATCGTATTAGTTTTAGCAGCTATAGGGAAGTTCTTTTAAGGGGAGTGGTATAAGTCACTCTCCTTTTTTATTTGTGGTAGTCTTACTATATGTAAAAGTTGTGAATGCTGTGAGCTAATAAAAGCGGAGAGTAGACAATATTTGCATGGATTAAAGTCTGTCGTTATTTGAACTTATAAGAGTGTATGGAGTAATGAGGTAATATACATAATAATGGAGATAGAATTAGTTATTTTATAAGTGTGTATGAAGCAAATGAATACGGTAAGAACGGTGATATATGGTACAATAGCTATGGATAGTGATAGAGATAAAGGGTATATAAAATACTCATCGTTTTTTAGTAAGAGAGGGGTTATCTTATGCTATACGAGGATTTGGAGACATTATTTCAAACAGCTCCGAAAGAAGATAGAGGCGGATGGAAATATATAATCCAAGAACAAAATGATACATTTAAAATTGGTGATGAAATACTGAAAAATCAAATGAGTGTCGAATTGTATTTTAATGAATACGATGAGGTGAAAATCACTTTATATAAAGATGGAATTCCCATTACGACTATGCAAAAAATTACGATTTCAAAAGTTGAATTAGACGAAGATGAAGAAGGTATTCAATTTGTTTTAGAACGCATGCCTAGTCGAATGATTCGGTTGCAGTTAAAGCCGTATTTAGCATTAGAAATGGGACTGTACTGGGAAGTATGTGATGATTGTGAATGAACATAAAAAAGCATCCAATAACATGGATGCTTTTTTATGTTTTTTGAAGTTGTTTAAACGCAATGATTGGAAGTATAACAATACTTACCCATCCGATGATAGGATATAGAATGTGAAGTAAGTCACTGTAACCGATGTAACTAAAGCAATAACTAATTAGTAAAATGAAGAAAATAATATTGTGATTCTTCCACCCAGTAATAGATTGCATCTGTTTTGTCATTCCGAACACATTACCAACTAAAGTTGTGAAAACTTCACCGAAAATAATGAGGACGAAGAAGAAGTGAAAAGTTGCATTAAATCTTCTTATGACTTCAGCCATTGGGATGTTATATTGATAAAATTGATCGACTGATAAGATTGCTAAATGGCTGCATAATAAAATTAAAGAAAGTCCAGCACCACCTAAAATCCCACCCCAAAAAATGGCTTTTCGATCCTTTACTTCACTGGCTAATGGGACGAGAACACTTTGGGCGAGAGAAAGGTTTAAGGCGACATATGTAATAGGGCTAGTAATCCATTTCATATTCCAGCTCTCTGCAGGAATAGTGTTATTAATAGGAGGTGTACCGTGAAAAAAGGTTGTAATAGCAAGTCCTATAATAAAAATCATCATAATAGGTACGACAAGTGTATTTACTTCAAAAACACCTTGTAACCCGCGGCTACTTATAATGAGACAAGCGATAACTGTAATGAGAATACCGAGTTGTCTTGGTAAGCGAAGTTGCTCTTCAAATACTGCACCAGCCCCTGATAACATAACGCTCGTTACGCCGAATAAAACGAGTAATAATAATGTGTTTACAACATTCCCAAATACATCCCCAAATAAATATTTGTTAAATTCTTGCGCTGAAAATGCCCCGATTTGTGATGAAAGTAACATCATCTTTGTGCCAAGCCAAATAAAAAAAAATCCACTTACACATATGCCAATTGTCCCGTATAATCCATTCACTGTGAAAAATTCAACAATTTCTCGTCCAGTAGCAAATCCAGCTCCAACGACAGTTCCGATATAAGTAGCAGCTACTTTCTTTGCTACTTGCCATTGTTGATTGTCCATGTTATCCCTCTTTCTACTATGATGAGCTTGATGTACTATTATGCATATGTATGAGCTTGGACAATTAGACGTATGAAGTGTTTGAAAAAATACATGAATTAAATGATATTAGGGAAGCATTAAAGGTGTTAAAACTTTGTTACATATAAGCCAATTGTTCGAAAGGAAAGGAAATGTATGGTAAAATGTAATTAAGTTATTAAAAGATAAACATTACAAAATGATAAGAGGAGTGATTGTATGAGTACGAAAACAAATGTTGTTAAAGTATTAAACAAGCAGGTAGCAAACTGGAATGTGTTATATGTTAAACTACATAATTATCACTGGTATGTGACAGGGCCACACTTCTTTACATTACATGAGAAATTTGAAGAGTTTTATAATGAGGCTGGAACGTATATTGATGAGTTAGCAGAACGTATTTTAGCTTTAGAAGGTAAACCATTAGCGACAATGAAAGAATATCTCGCAACATCTAGTGTCAGCGAAGGGACAAGCAAAGAATCTGCAGAAGAAATGGTGCAAACATTAGTGAATGATTATTCTGCACTTATTCAAGAATTAAAAGAAGGTATGGAAGTTGCGGGTGAAGCTGGCGATGAAACATCAGCTGACATGCTGTTAGCAATTCATACAACATTAGAACAGCATGTATGGATGCTAAGTGCATTCTTAAAATAACGATAAATATATAGAAACCCATTGAAAAATTATTTCAATGGTTTTTTTTATGATTTTTCAGTTTTCTTTTATGCTATAATATAGTAAAAAGGAGGCGATGCGATGTTTCGCTTTTTCAGAACTGGAAAAGAAGAGCGGGAAATTACGAAAGATGAATTAGAACAAGCGATGGCTCAGTTTTTAGAAACGAATGCTAATATCGTTTATACAGTATTAGTAAATGATGATTATACAGTAAATTATGATTTGTTAAAACCATATTTACCTGCATTTCCAACAAATGTTTTTCTCATAACGAAGGAAACGCTTGAGGTATTTGAACATACAGCAGAAAATTTAAACCTAGTGAAAGAAATTGATGTCGTACAAAAAGCAGTAGATCAATACGTAACAGAAAAAGAAATGTTCCCAATTGTTGAAGGTAGCGAAGATCGCCTCATATGTGGAATGAAATTAGGACCTTACTTAAATCGTAGCTTAAAAAGAGACTTATATATTTCAGAAAAACATTATTTAGTTTCAAGTAAACCAGATAGAAAAAAACAAAAGAGTGGGTAGACGTAATGAAAACAACAATACATATATTGTTGTCTTTTTTTGTTTGTTAAAATATTGATTTTTCAGTCTATTCTTATTTATACTAAATGTATTGGACAGGGAAGAGCAACTATTAAGCATCATTCTGAGAATAAGGTATTGTTAGCGTGGGTTATACAAAGTGGTATAAAGATTCGCAAAATAAATATTATAAAAAGTTGCGGGGGAATTGGTACATGAAAAATAGTATGACTTACATTCAATTATTAAATGAAACGTTACGTTGTTATGCAAATAAAGGAAGTTTTGAAGCGTACAATTATATAATGGAAAACGCTACAGGTGTAATAGGGAATGAGGCGCAAATATATAATTTTAAGTATGCACTCGCAAGTGCATCGGGACTTGAAAAAGAAGCATTACATTTAATGAGAGAGGCCATTATAGAAAAGGGATTCTGGTATGGAAATGAGTATTTAATTTCCGACGAAGATTTAAAATCACTACATAAATTTGAAGAATTTCATACAATGGTGCAATTATGTAAAGAAAGAGAAGAATTAGCACATAAAAAGGAAAGACCAGATGTGAAATATATATACAGCAAGAAAGAAGGAAATCTACTACTTACATTGCATGGTAACCAAGAAAATATGCAAATAGTAGAACCATATTGGAAATCTGTTTTGATACAAGATTATACGTTAGCTTTACCACAGTCTTCACAAATTGAGTTTTCAGATGGATTTGTTTGGGAGGATATAGAGAGAGGGAAAGAGGAATTAAAAGAGCATTACAATAAGTTTATAGAAAATCATATAGTAGAAAGTGTAATCATTGGTGGTTTTTCTGCAGGGGCGAGAGTAGCTTTATATACGATTTTACAACAAGATATAAATGTAGATGGTTTTGTTTTTATTGCACCATGGCTTCCCGAGATTGAAGAATGGGATGAGTTGCTAAGAGTGCTGAAGGATAAACATATAAAAGGATATATAGTATGCGGGGATCAAGATGAAGATTGTTTCGAATCCACGCAGCAATTTGTACAACTATTAAGAGAGAAAAATATAGAACATAAGTATAAAGTTGTGCCTGACTTAGATCATGATTATCCTATTAACTTTGAAGAGCTATTAAAAGAAGCTATTGAATATATAGGAAATGAAAACAATAAGTAGTAAGAAAAAGAGATGCATCACATGTGATGCATCTCTTTTTAGAATTATAAATTAAAAGCATTTGCTAGTAAGCGATAAGAATTTAATTTATGTTCAAATTGATGAGTAATCGTGACAATCATAAATTCGTCAGTATTGTATGCTTTGCTTAAGTTTATTATTTTTTCTTTTACAGAAGACGGATCACCAACAATCATACGTTGACGATTTTCTTTTATACGGAATAAATCATAAGCGCTGTATGAATAATTTTGAGCAGTTTCAATAGAAGGTGTACCAGTAGTTCGTTTTCCTTGCTCTAATAATAAGATTGATAAATCTAAACTAGAAGCAATTTTTTCCGCTTCTTCATTTGTTTCTCCGCATATAACAAAGATGGCAACGATTGAATTAGGCTTATCTCCTAAAAATGAAGGCTCATATTGTTCTTGGTAAGCCCTCATAACTTCAGGGCCTCCGAAGCCGTTAATAAATTGTGCAAATGCGAAAGAAGCTCCGTTGTTTGCAGCAATTTTAGCGCTCTCTCCGCTAGAACCGAGCATCCACATTTCAGGAGACGTTGGGATAACTGGAGTGGCTTTTAAGTTTGCATAGTGATGGTTTTCTGGTACTTGATCATGTAAGTACATTGCAACGTCTGCAATTTGTTCTGGGTATTGATCAAGTGAGACCATTTTCCCTTCTTGAAGTGCGCGAGTTGCTATTGGCATACCACCAGGAGCTCTACCAACACCGAGATCGATGCGGTTCGGATACAGTGCTTCTAGAACACGGAAATTCTCAGCAACTTTATATGGGCTATAATGCGGTAACATAACACCACCTGAACCGACTCTAATACGTTCCGTTTTTGCGGCAATATGAGAAATAAGTATTTCTGGACTTGAACCAGCTAAGCATACGGAATTATGATGTTCGGATACCCAAAAACATGTGAATCCGAGTTTTTCAACTTCTTGTGCAAGCGTAACTGTATGTGAAAAAGCTTGGGTTGCTGTGCTACCATCTGAAATAGGTGATTGGTCTAATACACTTAACTTGATCATAGAATATACCTCTCAATCTTAATGTACATCCTATTATATATTTACTTATGAAAAATGCGTAGTGAAATGCTCAAAATGAAAAGCGGATAATCTTATTTCCGCTTTTAACGAGAAAATCCGCGTTCGTAATGATTCATTTCGACTAGATTTAAAATATATTCATAGTTGTCAATTTCACGTTTTAGTTGTTCACGTTCTTTTTCAGATAGCTTCATATTGCTAAGTTTTTTACATAAGCTTTGTTTCTTTAATTCTAAATGTTTTTTTGTAGCATCGTAGTCATAAGTATGTTTCATTTTTAACCACTCCTTCTTTGCAATTGCTATATTATACGAAGTATAAAGAAAAGTGAGATCTGTCTCTTATGTACTTTTAGTGAATATTCAAATTGCAATGGTGTTATGTTTATGGGGATTTATGAATAAAATGCACTAAACCACTAACGTCCATTTGATGAAGTAAGGGGTGGAATTGTGCAGAAAGATATAATGTATAACACTGAAATGGATGAAGCATTAAAAGTTATAGATAAAGGATTGAAGAAGACGATAAGCCCAAAACAGATTATTGTAGTGGGAGCTGGTATGGCTGGGTTAGTTTCAGCATCTTTATTAAAGGCTGCAGGACATGATGTGAAAATTTTTGAAGCAAATAACCGGGTAGGTGGCCGTATAGAAACAGTGAGAATGGAAGATACCGGATTATATTTAGATGTTGGAGCAATGAGGATTCCGTATTCGCATACATTAACGATGGCATATATAAGAAAATTTGGGCTACAGGTGAGACCTTTTATTAATAGGAATGAGACGGATATTATATACGTAAATGGACGGAAAACGACGTTAAAACAATATGAAAAAGATCCAAGTATTCTAAGATATCCTGTGGAAATGAATGAAGTTGGAAAAACGTCAGAGGAATTATTAATGTTAGCGGTACAGCCCATTATAAATTTTATAAAAAAGAACCCAGAAAAAAATTGGGATATTGTTGTAAAGGATTTTGGAAGATACTCTACTGGACAATTTTTAAAGTATCATCCTTATCAGTATAATACTTACTTTTCGCCAGTAACAATTGAGATGATTGGTGTTCTATTAGATTTAGAAGGTTTTTTGGAACGATCGAATGGTGTGACAGCTTTCTATCGGAACGAGGAAACTTTTGAATATAGTAGTATTACAGGAGATTTAGTTATTGTTACCATTCCGTTTTCGACAATGCGTTTTGTAGAAGTAGATCCGTTTGATTCTATATCTCATGAAAAATGGAAAGCAATTCGTGAATTACATTATATGCCTGCAACGAAAATAGGAATTCAATTTAAAAGCCGATTTTGGGAAGAACAAGGACAATTAGGTGGCAGAATTATAACAGATTTGCCAATTCGTTATGCCTATTATCCAAGTTATGGAATTGGGGAGAAAGGACCGGCTATGATGTTAGGTAGCTATACATGGTCTTATGACGCGTTGTTATGGGATGGTTTATCAAAAGGGGATCGTATTTATTACGCATTACACAACTTAGCAACAATATTAGGTGGTCAAGTGTATGATGAGTTCATATCTGGAATTTCAAAAAGCTGGACATTGGATCCGTATGCGCTTGGAGGATTTGCACTTTTTCAAGCAGGTCAAGAATCTGAGCTGCAACCAGCGATTGTCAAACCAGAGGGGAGAATATTCTTCGCTGGAGATCATACAACGCTATATCACGGATGGATTCAAGGTGCGATTGAATCTGGAATTCGTGTAGCGGTGGAAGTGAATGAGTAAAAGGTTTTTAATTCAGAAAATTCTTTACTATATAACTTGAGATGGATATTATTATATATAAAAGAAATATAGGGAGTGTTTACAGTGAATCCGTTATTATTCGATTTTCCTTCTGAATTTTATACTGACAGGCTTTTTATTCGAATGCCGAAACCAGGAGATGGTAAAGTTGTATATGATGCAATTCAGGCTTCAATACAAGAACTAAAACCTTGGATGATGTTTGCACAAAAAGAGCAAACAGAGCAAGAAGTAGAAGAAAGTATTAGAAAATCACATATTCAATTTTTGCAACGTGAGGATTTAAGATTACTAGTATTTTCGAAAGAAACAGGTGAATTTATTGCTTCAGCCGGATTACATCGTATTAATTGGGATATACCTCAATTTGAAATCGGATATTGGATTGATACAAGGTTTAGCGGAAAAGGCTATATGGTAGAGGCTGCGAAAGGTATAACGGATTACGCTTTTTCTGAATTAAAAGCAAACCGTGTAGAAATTCGTTGTGATTCTTTAAATAAGAAGAGTAGAGCGATACCTGAGAAATTAGGGTTTAAGTTAGAAGGTACGTTAGAAAGTGCGAGTGTTGCGGTAGATGGAAACGGATTAAGGGATATGTGTGTATTTGCCATGACTAGAAATACATATGAAAAAGAAGAGCTGTAAAAAAACAGCTCTTCTTTTTATGCATTATGGTACAGGATGTCCATTAGAGCTTTCGAAAATTGTAAACCATTGTTGACGGTCTAAGTTAACTTTTGTAGCAAGAGCGGCAGTTTTTACGCGATCTAATTTACCAGAGCCAACGATTGGCATCATATTAGCTGGATGAGCAAGTAACCAAGCATACATAACCGTATCGATACTAGAAACACCTAGCTCAGTAGCAACTTTTTGCACAGTTTCACGTACACGTACGGCGCGTTCTGATTGACCAGTAAAAATCTCCCCACCAGCAAGAGGTGACCAAATCATTGGATTGATTCGTTTTTCTTGGCATAAATCAATTGTCCCTTTTTCAAAATGCTCAAGCTGTAATGCAGAAACTTCAATCTGGTTCGTAATAAGTGGGAAATCTAAGTACGAACTTAACATATTAAATTGTGAAGGTAAGAAGTTAGATACACCGAAGTGACGAACTTTCCCTTCTTGTTTTAATTGTGAAAATGCTTTTGCCACTTCATTTGGATCCATAAAAGGATCGGGACGATGAATAAGTAATACGTCAATATAATCTGTATGTAAATTTTTAAGTGATGCTTCTACACTTTGCATAATATGCTCTGTACTAGTATTGTAGTGAGCAACATATCGCTCTGGAAATTTCGGTGATGGGGGAGCGATTCCACACTTTGTAATAATTTGCATGTTTTCTCGTAAGGAAGGCTTTAATTGTAAAGCTTCGCCAAATAACCCTTCACACGTATATGCGCCGTAAATATCAGCGTGATCAAAAGTAGTAATTCCCATATCCATACAATCTTCAATGAAAGAAAGTAATTCTTGTTTCGTCATATTCCATTCTGCTAAACGCCAAAATCCTTGAATAATACGAGAAAATTCTAGCGTCTCAGCCATTTGAACTTGCTCCATTATAAGTACCTCCTAGAAGAATAATAATGTTTTGAAAAGGCTTTCTTACTACATGTTATTATATAGTTAATTAGGTGTACAGACAATAAATATGTTTTGCTACAAAAACGATTTTCTCTATATGCTATAATATAGAAACATATAGCTATAAGGAGATGTACGAAATGATTCCAGTAACAATATTAACTGGTTTTCTTGGATCGGGGAAAACGACATTATTAAATCGTATTTTATCAGAAAATCACGGTAAGAAATTAGCGGTGATTGTAAATGAAATAGGGCAAATTGGCATTGATAATCAGTTGATTATGAATGTGGAAGAAGAAATTATGGAAATGACAAATGGCTGTTTATGCTGTACTGTACGTGAAGACTTACTTGTTGCTTTAAAACAGTTATTGGACGTAAAAGCAGAAGGGAAAATGGATTTTGATGGTTTAGTAATTGAAACGACTGGCCTTGCAAATCCAGGGCCGATTATTCAAACATTCTTTTTAGATCCAGTCATCCAATCTGCTTACCAAATTAACGGTGTTGTAACGGTGGTAGATAGTTATCATATACATAAACATTTTGAAAAAGGATTAGAAGCAAAAGAGCAAATTGCGTTTGCTGATGTCGTTTTAGTAAATAAATTAGATTTAATTGAAGAGAATGAGAAAGAAAATCTCTTGCATGAAATTCAAGGGATTAACCCGACTGCAAAGTTAATTGAGGCGACTAACTGTGAGGTAGATATACCATCTTTATTACAAATCCAAACATTTAAAACGAAAGATACGTTGCAAATTTACCCTCATAAAGAACATAACCACTTAGAAGGTGTGAAATCATTTGTATTACGTGAAGAACGTCCGCTGGATTTACAAAAGCTTAATGAGTGGATGTCAGCTGTCGTTCAAGAGCTAGGGGAATATTTATATCGTTACAAAGGAATTTTATCGATAGATGGAGTAGATAAACGTATCGTTTTCCAAGGTGTACATACGTTATTTGCTGCTTCGTACGATAGAGAGTGGCAAGAGGGAGAAGAGCGAGTAAGTGAAGTAGTTTTTATCGGAAGAGATATTAATAAAGAGTGGTTCCAAGAACATTTCGAGGAGTGTGTGAAATAAGTCTGCGTAAATTGCAGGCTTATTTTTTATGAGCATTCTATTAGATTGTAAAACAGAATTAAATAAGGGAGAGAAACTAAAAATTGATAAATGTATAATAAAAAGCCTGTTTTCACAGGCTTGTATTTTCGTCTATTAGTAACTCCATTACAACACCTACAACTGGACCTTCATCATCAATATCCCCATTTAAGCGGAAACCAAATGATTCATACAGTCCCATTGCAAGTTTGTTGTCTGGATGTAAACTTAAGTAAATTATTTTGCATTCAAATTTTTCTTGTAAGAATTGAATGAGTAAGCGAAGGAAACGTTTTGCGTATCCTTTTCCTTGATATTGTTGGTCAATCATAAAGCGATCGAGCCATACACTTTTATGTTTTACTGAATACCATCCATACATTGCGTATCCTACAAGTGTTTCTCCATCATATAAACCTACTGACGTTCCGTTTCCTTCATATAATGATTCTGCTAAAGAAAACGCGTTACTTTCAATAAATTGTTGCTGATCTTTTGCGACGTCTAAAGCAACTACTGAACGCCAATTTTTTGCTGTTACTTCACAAATGTGAAGATTCATAATCCCAACTCACCTTCTAAATTAATATAGCTTTAAAGCTAATATGGATAATTTTACTTGTTATTTTGGTCAAGTCAAGGATAAATACATAAAAAGGCAGCTGAATAACAAATTCAGCTGCCTAGAAAATATAATGGATTAGTTTGTTGCTTCTTTCAATGTGTTTATGTTTTCTTCCATTAAAGTAAAGTAATCTTTATTATTTTTTGCATCATCTTCAGAAATAGTAGCTAAGTGATTTAAGCGTAAAACTTTTGTACCAGTTTCTTTTTGAATTACGGATGCTACTTTTGGAGTAGAGAATGTTTCGAATAAAATATATTTTAGATTATGTTCTTTTACTGTTTTTGTAATGTCAGCAAGCTGCTTTTGAGATGGTTCATCAGAAGCTGAAATTCCAGCGATAGGAATTTGTTTTAGGCCGTATCGTTGTTCCCAGTAACCATAGGCAGCATGAGAAACTAAAATTTCTTTCGTTTTTGCGTTCGCTACAGCTGCCTTAAATCCATCGCCTAAATCAGTAAATTTAGTTTGAAGTGCTGCAAAGTTTTTTTCGAATTCTTGTTTATGTTCAGGTTGTAATTCTACAAGTGCATTTTTAATTTTTTCTGCCTGTTTCATTGCTAGAGTAGGATCTAACCAAACATGCGGGTCTTTATCGTGATGATGTTCATCTTCTTTATGGCCATCTCCATGATCATGATGCTCTTCTTCAGTAGAAGCACGAAGCTCAATACCTTTAGATGCATTTACAATTTTAACATTTTCTTTTTGTAATGTTTTTTCCATTTTTTCAGCAAATGGTTCTAATTCAGCGCCGTTATAAACAAATAAATCGGCTTTTGCAACTTGTACTGTTTGTTTTTGACTTGGTTCAAATGTATGTGAATCTGCACCAGGTGGGTAAATCGCTTCAACATTTACATAGTCGCCACCGATTTTCTTTGCGAAATCAGCAATTGGGAAAATCGTTGTATAAACTGTTAGCTTTCCATCTTTCTTGGCATTACTTTCTTTTTTATTTGAGCAGCCAGCGAAAATTAAGGTAAAAATAAGTAAGAATGAAAATATAGTCAATCTTTTAGGCATGAAGTTCTCCTCTTTTCTTTTTTACGGATATATTTTCCCCAATTATAGAAGAAAAATATCATTTTAATACAAAACGGAATAATTACGTTTTAGTTTGCGAACTTAGTATAATACATCTTTAATAAAGTTGCAATAAATAATAATCATTCCGATTTGTTTTTGTTATAAAGTTGTCAAATATAGGTGTATTATTTTTGCAAATGCATGCATATGTGACAACGCTGTTTTCATATATTGAAAAGGAGGTAAAGAGGGGGATGAGCGCTTGGGTTACTTAATGGAAGGTATTTTATTAATATTAGCGGTAGTATTGCCATTATCTTTCGTATTAATTTTTTTAAGAAGATTAATAAGTAATTTAGGGGACGCTACAACAATAACGAAATTACAAGAGAGAGATGAGAAGAAAGAGTGAGTAAAGCACTATGCGTACGCATAGTGTTTTACTTGTGGTAAAATAAGAGCAGGAAACTCCTAAAGGTTGTATTTTACTAAAGGAGAGAAAAGTAAAATAAGAGGTATATGCATATATGAATAAGCGAACAGCGTTAATACTTGGTGCAAGTGGTTTAGTTGGACAAGAGATAACGCGTCTATTACTTGGATCAGATTACTACGATTCGGTTACTATTTTTGTAAGAGAGCCAATGCAATTGCAACATGAGAAGTTACAGCAGAAACAAGTTGATTTTTCGGTATTAGAGGAATATAAAGAGTTCTTTGCTGTGGATGATGTTTTTAGTTGCTTAGGAACAACAATAAAAAAAGCAAAAACAAAAGCAAATTTTAAAAAAGTAGATTATGAATATACGTTACGAGCTGCGTGTTTAGCTGAAAAACAAGGGGTACAAAATTTCCTTGTCGTGTCTTCTATGGGAGCGAATCCTAAATCATTCTTCTTTTATTCACAAGTGAAAGGAAAAATGGAAGAAGAATTGCAAAAGTTAGTGATTGGTGGTATTCACATTTTTAGACCATCATTATTAGTAGGAAATCGACAAGAATTTCGTTTCGGCGAACGAATGGCTGAAAAGTTATCTCGTATTATTCCGTTTATCTTTAAAGGAGCTTTCAAAAAATATAAACCAATTTCAGCTAAAGATGTGGCGAAAGGGATGTATATAACCGCGCTGCGAGAAGAATCGGGTATCCATACTTATAATTCAAATGAAATTACAACGATAGAATAAATAAAACCGAGAAGAATGACTTCTCGGTTTTATTTATTCGTATGAATTTTTCCTGGTGCTCGCTTATATTGGTGAGGTTCTTGCAATTCAAAGCCAAGTTCATTGGCCGCTATTCTCGGAAAATACGGATTGCGAAGTAATTCACGTCCGATGAAAATTAAATCTGCTTCGTTATTATTTAAAATTTGCTCTGCTTGTACTCCGGTCGTAATCAATCCAACTGCACCAGTTGCAATGTTAGCATGCTCTTTAATATGTTTGGCATATTGTACTTGATAACCGGGATACACATCAATATGTGCTGGTACAACTGCGCCAGAACTACAATCGATTAAATCTATTCCCTGTTCTTTCATCCACTTTGTATACTGAACGTAATCTTGAACCGTTAGCCCGTCAGGATGATAATCATTTGCTGAAATACGAACGAATATTGGTCCGTCCCAAACTTCATTTATCGAGTCAATGATTTCGCGTAAGAAACGATAGCGGTTTTCAGGTGAACCACCATATTCATCAGTCCGCTTATTGGAAAGCGGAGAAAGAAATTCATTAATAAGATAACCGTGAGCACCGTGTATTTCAATAACATCAAATCCAGCTTGTTTTGATCGTACTGCAGCTTGCTGAAAAGCTAATACAGTATCTTTAATTTGGTGTTTGCTCATTTCTATTGGCATTTTCATTGTTTCATTAAATGGAATGGCTGAAGGAGCTAACGCATCTGTTTCTAGTTCTGCTTTTCTTCCGGCGTGAGCGAGTTGAATGGCAGCTTTTGCACCATTATCATGTATAAAAGTAGTCGTTTTATGTAAGCCTTCAATTAAACTGTTATCCCAAATGCCTAAGTCTTTATTTGAAATTCGACCTTCAGGTAACACGGCTGTTGCTTCAATCATAACTAAACCAACTTGACCGGCAGCTCTTGTTCCATAATGAATGAGATGGAAATTCGTTACTTGGCCATCCCCGTTTTCCGATGAATACATGCACATAGGTGACATAACAATCCGGTTTTTTAATGTAACGTCCTTAATTGTATAAGGTGAAAAAAGTTCGGAATTCATCCAATAGCCTCCTAGATTGAATTTTCTTACATTGTATCATTCTCTTTTTTGTTTCTCTAATAAAACGCTTATACGAAAAATTTTGTATATTCGTGTTACAATGACTAATATGAACTGAATTGGAGGATGGCATATGTACCAGGCTTATTATGAAAGCGAAGTAGGTTTGCTTGAAATTACAGCGAATCAAGAAGGAATTACGTCTGTTATATTTGTTGATGAACGACAAGAAGAAAATAAAAATGAAATGATAGAACAATGTATAAATGAGTTAGATGAATATTTTAAAGGGAAAAGAAAAGAGTTTACGGTCCCGCTGTCTGCGGAGGGAACAGCATTTCAAAAAAATGTATGGGATGCACTTTATACTATTCCGTACGGCGTAAGTGCTTCATATTTAGATATTGCAGAGAAAGTTGGAAATACAAAAGCTGTACGGGCAATAGGAGGGGCAAATAGTCGGAATCCAATTTCAATAATTGTTCCATGTCACCGTGTAATAGGGAAGAGTGGAAAGCTTGTTGGATATGCTGGTGGTTTATGGAGGAAAGAGTGGTTATTAAAACACGAAGGTATTTTGAAATGACGTATAGATGGGAAGAGGGATTGTTTTGAAATGTATAAATTGTGGGCAACCTTGCGAGGAGGAACAGTTAAATTGTGCAAGTTGTCAGCGAAACTTGGATAATGAACAAGATGAAGGTAGCTCGTTAATAGATAAAGAACTAGAAGTATATGTAGGGAGACAATATCCGTATTACAAAAGGAAATGGGAGCTTGAGAATAAGCGGATTGCTAGGTGGAGCTGGAATGGTTGGGCTGCTATTTTCAATATAGGCTGGCTAGGATATCGTAAGTATTATGTACCAGCTGCTTTATTTATGTTGTTATTAGTAGCGTGTGATGCATTTTCGTATTATATGGGATTTAATGTAGCGTTGCCAATCATTAATATGGTGCCTCTTACGTTTTTATTACTCATTTTTATTCTGTTTGGAATGGGGATTTTTGCAAATGGATTATACTATCAATTTGCGGAAAGACGTATATACCGAATAAAAGCAAGAGAAATAAAAGATAAATCAGTTGAAAACTATCTAATCAATGATAGCGGCGGAACGAGCAAAATGGGAGCGACAATTGTTACTATTTTAGCAGTTGCTAGCATATTTTTTAGTCATTTCTTTTTTCCGACTGATCGAGACGTTATTCAAAAGGTTCGTACAAGCTCGCTTTATGAATATCCTTTCTTTTCAATAGGTGAATCTTTCGAAAATTATTTTCAAAATTCAGGTTGGATATATTATCGTGGAACGGAAGGGTTAGAATTAGTAGAATTCCAAGGATATAACACCGGAACCCCAAGACAAAAGGTGAAGATTCAATTTGTTGTCGATTATAAATTAGGTGAAGTGGAACCATACTCACTTATGGTTAATGGTGAATCTAAAACTGAAGAAGAGTTTTTGAAGCTGATGGAAGAAATATTTAAAGTTCAAAATCCATTTGATATAGAGGATGGATTACAAGTAAATGTTATTCAAGAAAGCGGCTGGAAAGAAATTTCCGATCGCTTTTTTCTATGTTTGTTAAAATAAATATTTAAAATAATCAGAATCTTTTGTATAATAAAATATATTATATAGGATTTAACTTATACATATAGATTGGGGGAAGGAAGAATGAAGAGAAAGACAACAACAATTGCTGCACTTGCGTTAACGACGAGTGTATTGGTTGCAGGGTGTGGGAATGGTGAGAAGGCTTCGACAACGAAGAAAGAATCGAATAAGGGAATAGCAGATAAACAAGTTTTAAATTTGCTAGAAACAGCTGAAATTCCTTCAATGGATACGTCTAAATCAACGGATTCTGTATCTTTCCGTGTATTTGTAAATGCAATGGAAGGTTTATATCGTCTAGATAAAGATAATAAACCAACACCAGGTATGGCAAAAGATGTGAAGATTAGTGAAGATAAAAAGACATATACATTTGAATTACGTGATGCGAAATGGTCAAATGGTGATCCAGTTCGAGCACAAGATTTTGTATATGCATGGCAACGTACATTAGACAAAGCAATAGCGGCAGAATATGCATTCATTTTATTTGATGTGAAAAATGCACAGAAAGTAAATAAAGGTGAATTACCAGCAGATCAATTGGGTGTTAAAGCGAAGGATGATAAAACGTTGGTAGTAGAATTAGAGCAACCAGCACCTTATTTTCTTGAGCTTACGTCGTTCCCTACATTTTTCCCATTAAATGAAAAATATGTGAAAGAGCAAGGAGATAAATACGGATTAGAAGCAGATAAATTAGTATATAATGGACCATTTACAATGAGTCAATGGAAACATGAACAAAATTATCAGTTAAAGAAAAATCCTAATTATTGGGATAAAGATACTGTAAAGTTAGACGAAATTAATGTAAGTATTGTGAAGGAAACAAGCACGGGAGTAAATTTATATGATAGTGATCAAGCAGATCGAGTTATTTTAACTTCTGAATTTGTTGATAAATATAAAAAGAATAAGCCAGATGAATTTAAAACGAAGTTAGATCCACGCATATATTTCTTACGTTTTAACCAAAAAAATGCAACATTTAAAAACCAAAAAGTACGTGAAGCGATTGATTTAGCATACGATAAAAAAGGAATTGCTGATGTCATTTTAAATGACGGTTCATTGCCAGCATATTTCTTAGTACCTGAAAAATTCACGACAGGTCCGGATGGAAAAGATTTCCGCTCTGTAAATAAAAACTTCCGTGATAGTAAAGATAACGCAGAGAAAGCAAAAAAATTATGGGAAGAAGCGAAGAAAGAGCTTGGTCAAGATACAATTACGGTTGAATTACTAAACGATGATAACGGTAGCCGTAAAAAAGTAGGCGACTTTATTAAGGAAGAACTAGAGAAAAACTTGCCTGGTATTAAAGTGAATTTGAAACAGCAACCATACAAGCAGAAGCTAGATTTAGAAAAGAAATTCCAATATGAATTCTCATTATCTGCATGGAGCCCTGATTATCCGGATCCAATGACTTATATTGATATGTTTGTTACTGGAAGCTCATTTAATGAAATGGATTATTCTAATCCGAAGTATGATGATTTAGTAGCGAAATCAAAAGGAGAGCTATTAAAAGATGATAAAGCACGCTGGAATGCACTTGCGGAAGCTGAAAAAATCTTAATTGGTCAAGACGCAGCAATTTCTCCTACGTACCAACAAAGTACAGCTTATTTAGAGAAGCCATTTGTAAAAGGCATTGCTAACCATACGTTTGGCGGGGACTTCAGTTATAAATGGGCATATATTACAAAAAAATAGTATAATAAAAGATGAGTGAATTTTCGCTCATCTTTTATTTGTATAAGGAGGAATTATAGTTGTTAAGGGGAATCAATCACATTTGTTTTTCGGTATCTAATTTAGAAAACTCTATTATGTTTTATGAAAAAGTATTAGAAGGAGAACTACTAGTTAAAGGAAGAAAATTAGCTTATTTTAACATATGTGGAGTATGGATAGCGCTTAATGAAGAAACGCATATTCCGAGAAATGAGATTCATAAATCTTATACGCACATTGCATTTTCTGTTGAACAAGAAGACTTTAAATGTCTAATACAGCGATTAGAAGAAAATGATGTTCATATTTTACAAGGAAGAGAACGTGATGTAAGAGATTGCGAATCTATATACTTTGTTGATCCTGACGGTCATAAATTTGAGTTTCACTCAGGGACACTGCAAGACCGTTTAAATTATTATAGAGATGAGAAACCTCATATGACATTTTATTAGGGAGGGATAGCATTTGCATGCACTTGTAATTGGTGGAACAGGAATGCTAAAGAAAGTTTCTATGTGGCTTTGTGAGAAAGGATTTTATGTTTCTATTATCGGGCGAGATGAAGTGAAATTAGAAAATGTTAAGCGAATGAGTTCTGCACCAGAAAATATTACATGCCTTTCGTTAGATTATCATAATGATGAAGATGTAAAGCTAGCTATTAAAAGTACAATTAAGAAAAATGGCCCGATCACATTAGTTGTTGCATGGGTACACACAAGTGCAAAGCATGCACTATCAAATATTTGTAAAGAACTAGATTTGTCGTCTAAAACATATAGTTTATTTCATATTTTAGGTAGTAAAGCATCACGTATGCCTGCACAAAAAATAGGGAGTACGCGATGTATTTATCATAGAATTATTTTAGGTTTTATTTTAGAAGATACATATGGAAGATGGCTTACTCATGAAGAGATAGCTGATGGAGTTATAAAAGGGATTGAAAGTAAACGAGCGGAGTGGATTGTAGGGAGAGTTGAACCGTGGGAATTACGACCAACATGGTGAGGGGGAGTAAGAAATGAAAACAACTATATATGTAACAAGGCATGGTGAAACAGAGTGGAATGTAGCGAAGGGAATGCAGGGACGGAAAAATTCTGCTTTAACTGAAAATGGTATAGTTCAGGCGAAACAATTAGGGAATCGAATGAAAGATTTACCAATCCATGCGATTTATAGTAGTCCGAGCGAAAGAACACTTCATACGGCAGAGTTAATAAAGGGGGAACGTGATATACCTATTATAGCGGATGAGCATTTCTATGAAATCAACATGGGTATATGGGAAGGACAAACAATCGCGGATATAGAAAAGCAATTTCCAGAAGAAGTACATCTGTTTTGGAATGAGCCACATCTTTTTCAGTCAACATCAGGCGAAAATTTTGAGGCCGTTTATGAAAGAGTAATTGAAGGGATGCAGCTTCTTTTAGAGAAGCATAAAGGACAAAACATATTGATTGTTTCTCATGCGGCAGCAGCAAAATTACTTGTAGGGCATTTCGCGGGAATTGAAATAGAAAATGTGTGGGATGATCCATTTATGCATAGTGCCAGTTTGAGCATAATAGAATTTGAAGAGGGTATTGGTAAAGTGAAACAATTTGCAGATATAAGTCACTTTCAATAAATGTAAAAAAGGCCGCAAAACGGCCTTTTTTTGGTGGTATAAAAACTAGCAGTTACGTTTTTTATACCAGAAGTGATCGAATTTCTTATTTTTGCAAGATGGGAATTTATGTCTGCCATCTTTGCAATCGTTCCATTTCTTTCCGTCATCACACGAATCGTCGCAAGAGCCACCGTGTCCATTAGGGAAGAATTCGCATTTTTTACAGTAACATCGTTTAGTCCAGTAAAATTTCTTTTCAAAGCGTACACATTTTGTAACGAATGTACAATGCTTTCTACGAGTACGTTTTGTAACTAAAACGCATTCTTTTCTACGCGTTACTTTCGTAACGAACGTCCATTTTTGCACGCGAACACGAGTACATTTTGTAACAAATGTCCACTTTTTAACGTGAGTACATTTTGTAACGAACGTACAATGTTTCACGCGAGTACATCTTGTTCTTGGGCATTTACAATCTTCGTTACACTCTATTTTTGTAGTGCAATCATCATCGCACTCAAAAGTACTTGGATCTTGGTGTAAGAAATCCTCCATCCCAGCACTTTTGATTTCTTCAACAGCTTTTCTAATATCACGTTTCATAGAAATCCTCCTTATCATGTATTAAAGTGAAAAGGTATTCTTTTTCCTTAACATGATATGTATGTAGGCATCTTTCTGAACAGGACAAGAGTGTAATTTTATATAAATAGATGATTGCGGATGTATGGACAAGACAAGGCGCATACATTGAATGAAGAGAACTGAGAAGGGATGAGAAAACATGCTGCCTTCATATGATTTTTTTGTTCATCCAATGTACTTAGTGGAATTAAAAAAGGACATTTGGTCAGATAGTCCAGTGCCAGCAAAATTAACTTATGGAAAAAAGAAATATGACATTGATATCGTATACCGAGGAGCTCATATTCGCGAATTTGAGAAAAAGTCTTATCATGTTATGTTTTATAAGCCTAAAAAATTTCAAGGTGCGAAAGAGTTTCATTTGAATTCGGAGTTTATGGATCCGTCTCTCATAAGAAATAAATTATCTTTAGATTTTTTTCATGATATTGGTGTACTTTCGCCAAAATCACAACATGTATTTATAAAAATTAATGGTCAAATTCAAGGTGTGTACTTACAGTTAGAATCGGTTGATGAAAATTTTTTGAAAAATAGAGGATTACCGAGTGGTTCTATTTATTATGCGATAGATGATGATGCGAATTTTTCATTAATGAGTGAACGAGATAAAGATGTTAAGACAGAGCTCTTTGCGGGTTATGAATTTAAATATTCGAATAAAAATAGTGAAGAACAACTGAGTGAATTTGTATTTCAAGCGAATACTTTGACGAGGGAAGCCTATGAAAAAGAAATTGGGAAGTTTCTACATGTAGATAAATATTTACGATGGTTAGCAGGAGTTATTTTTACGCAAAACTTTGATGGTTTCGTTCATAACTATGCACTATATCATAACGATGAAACAAATTTATTTGAAGTTATACCGTGGGATTATGATGCGACTTGGGGGCGAGATGTACAAGGGAGACCGCTTAATCATGAATATATTCGTATTCAAGGTTATAATACGTTGAGTGCAAGATTGCTAGACATACCTGTATTTAGAAAGCAGTATCGAAGTATTTTAGAAGAAATATTAGAAGATCAATTTACAGTTTCGTTTATGAGGCCGAAAGTAGAAGGGTTGTGTGAATTGATTCGTCCATATTTACTACAAGATCCATACATGAAAGAAAAATTAGAAACATTTGATCAAGAGGCTGATATGATTTATGAATATATAAATAAAAGAAGAAAGTATATACAAGACCACTTACATGAATTGGATTAATTTTGAAAGAGATTGAGACGTTATCAATCTCTTTTTTTTGTATAATAAAGATGTATCAATAAAAATGAAGTAATATATTTGATAGAGAATGGGGATGCGGATATATGACGATTAAATGGATTGATTGGGTAAAACAAATACAATCTATAGCTCAAGCGGGTTTAACGTATTCTAAGGATGTGTATGATATTGAGCGTTTCCAGCAATTACGAGATATTTCTATTTCAATGATGTCACATTACACGAAAACAGATTGGGAAGTCGTAGAGAAATTATTTGCAAGTGAGACAGGCTATCAAACACCTAAAGTTGATATAAGAGCTGTTGTTTTTCAAAATGAAAAGCTATTATTTGTGAAAGAAAAAAGCGATGGGAAATGGGCATTGCCAGGTGGATGGGCTGATGTCGGTTATACGCCAACCGAAGTTGCAGCAAAAGAGGTTTTCGAAGAGACTGGTTATGAGGTAGATCATTTTAAGTTACTAGCTATATTTGATAAAGAAAAACATCAACCATCTCCATCGGCGACGCATGTATATAAGATTTTCATTGGATGCGAGATTATTGGTGGAGAAAAGAAAACTAGTATTGAAACAGAAGAGGTGGAGTTTTTTGGTGAAAATGAATTGCCTAATTTATCAATTGCTAGAAATACAGAAGACCAAATTAAAGAGATGCTTGCCTACATGAAAGACCCGCAGAAAGAGAAATTAATAGATTAATCCTGCTTGAATTGTACATATTGTTAAAATGAAGATATTGGCAGATTGCAGCCTTTATGTAATAATGGGATGGTATGTGAAGAAAAAAGGAGATAAAAAAGAACATGTTAGCAAACATAATAGATCAGTTATTGCAATTTTTTGCAAGCTTAGGTTACTTTGGAGTAGCTCTTGCTTTAATGATTGAAGTAATCCCGAGTGAAATTGTACTTTCGTATGCTGGCTTTTTAGTAGTGAATGGTAAAATTAGTTTTGTGGGTGCAGTTATCGCCGGAACGATTGGTGGTACTTTAGCGCAAATCTTTTTATACTGGCTTGGATACTACGGAGGGCGTCCGGTTGTAGAGAAATATGGGAAATATCTACTTATTAATAAACATCATTTAGACATAGCGGAAGGTTGGTTTAAGCGTTATGGAGCAGGCGTAATATTTTCTGCGCGCTTTATCCCGGTAGTACGTCATGCGATCTCTATTCCAGCAGGACTAGCTAAGATGCCATTAAAACTATTTACACTTTATACGGTTGTAGCGATCATTCCATGGTCAATTCTATTTATATACTTAGGTGAAAAACTTGGTGGGAATTGGCGACAAATTAAAGAGTATGCATCTGATTACACACATTACATAATTATAGGAGCTGTTCTTTTTATTGCTCTATACTTTGGTTTAAAGTATTTCAAAAAGAAAAAAGCAGCGCGTTAAAGTCAATGATTTTTCATTGGCTTTTTTTGTTTGTTTCGGTTCTAAAGAAAAGGAGTTGTCCATAATGTGTAATAATAAAGCGTAGCGGAGGAATGTGATGAAAGGGTCACCGTTTATACGTGGAACGATATTTTTAACGATGGCAACGATGATATCAAAAATGTTAGGGTTTATATATGTTATACCATTTACAGCGATGGTCGGTACGAGTGGTTACGTTCTATACACATACGCATATCGTCCTTATACCATCATGCTCAGCATAGCAACAATGGGATTACCGCTAGCTGTTTCAAAGATGGTATCAAAATATGATCAACTGAATGATTATCATACGGTTAAGAGAGTGTTGAAAAGTGGAATCGTGTTTATGTTTATAATGGGAGTCATTTCGTGTTTTACGTTATATATGCTAGCTCCGCATTTAGCTAAACTTGTCATCGATGGGAATGATCAAACGGGGAATAGTGTAGGAGCGGTTACTACTAATATTCGAATTGTAAGTTTTGCGTTAATACTTGTGCCAGTAATGAGTTTATTAAGGGGCTTCTTTCAAGGATTCCAATCGATGGGGCCTTCTGCATTAAGTGTCGTTGTAGAGCAATTTTTTCGGGTTTTAACCATTTTAATAGGAAGCTTTGTCGTTTTATATGTTTTAAAAGCTTCTGTTTCGCTAGCAGTTGGTATTTCAACGTTCGGTGCCTTTATGGGAGCTGTAGGTGGATTAACTGCTTTAAGTGCGTATTATATGAGAAGGAGAAGGCACTTAAAGAAAAAAGAAATGGCAAGTATACCACAAACAACGAAATCTTTTTTCTCGCTTTATAAGGAGCTCTTTACATATTCTATTCCTTTTGTTGTAGTAGGCTTAGCAATTCCGTTGTATCAGACGATTGATACATTTACAATTAATAAACTACTTATACAGATAGGGTATATGCAAGGCGAAGCGGAAAAAATTAATGCAATAATTGGCCTTGTTCAAATGGTTGTGCTTATCTCGGTATCCGTTGCGACAGCTTTTAGTATGTCTCTCGTACCAGAGATGACGAAAGCTTACACAGCAGGAAATACGAAGCTATTGTACAAACATTTTACGAGAACAAATGTATTAGTAGTAGCGATTACGGTACCGGCGGCAATTGGAATGATGGTGTTAGCCAAGCCTGTATATACCCTTTTATTTGGTGCTGGAAATGATCCAGAGATGGGGAGAATCATTTTACAGTATTATGCTCCTGCTTGCATACTATTTTCTCTTTTTACAGTAACGGCTGCTATGCTACAAGGAATCAATCAACAGCAGAAGACGGTGCTAGGACTAGTGATTGGAATTATTGTGAAGATAGTTTTAAATATTGTATTGCTTCCGTATTTCGATTATGTAAGTTTTATCATTTCAACATACGCGGGCTATACGATTTCAGTTGGGTTTAACTTGTGGATGCTTTCTAAATATGTTATAAAGGCAACATAAGCTTTTAAGGCAGAGAGCACTCTGTCTTTTTCTATGTTTATCCCGCTCTAACGGGCAGTAAGATCCTCATCTCAAAATTCAGCGAAAGAAAAGAAGTTTGGTTGGGGGCGGGCAGCCCGTAAAAGCCCGATTGGTGAGGGCTGAAAATCAGTGGGGGGATGAAGCCCCCGCTGATTAAAGTTTCACTTTATAATATTTTTCTTATAAAAACGTTTTCAAAATAATTTTTCTATTGAAATTTAAACGTATGTTTCATATGCTGAGAATGGCGGTTTAAAAACTGTGATTTAAGAGAGGTAGATTCCTACATGTAAAAAGAATCGGGGTGATAGTATGTTAAATATATATTTAACAGACCGAAACGGAAAACTACAAGAGATTGAGGAAATGCAAAAGGGGTGCTGGATTAATGTACTTCATCCAACAGAAGAAGAAATTCAATATCTAGTACAAACTTTAAATGTAGACTTAGATTTCATTAAAGACCCTTTGGATGATGAAGAACGCTCTCGTATTGAAAAGGAAGACAATAATACTTTAATTATCGTCGATATTCCGACAGTTAGACATGACGAAGAAGGAAATTCGATTTATGACACGATTCCAATAGGTATGATTGTGATGCCGGATTGTTTTGTTACAATCTGCTTAGAAGAGAATCCAATTTTTGAACGTTTTATTAATCAACGTATTAAAGAATTTTATACGTTTAAGAAGACGCGCTTTGCACTTCAGCTCTTATATACAATTTCTACTTATTATTTAAGATACTTAAAGCAAATAAATCGAAAAACAATTGATTTAGAGCATCAATTAAATCAGTCAATGAAAAATAAAGAGATTTTCACATTGTTAGGCCTTGAGAAAAGTTTAGTATACTTTACAACGTCATTAAAGGCTAATAAAATTGTAATTCAAAAGTTAATGCGTAATAGTACATTTTTAAAAATGTATGAAGACGATCAAGATTTATTAGAAGATGTATTAATTGAAAATAAACAGGCTATTGAAATGGCGGAAATATATAGTCACATTTTAAGTGGAATGATGAATACTTTTAGCTCCGTTATATCAAATAATTTAAATAGTGTTATGAAACTGTTAACGTCAATTACGATCATTTTATCTTTACCGACGATGGTTTCTAGTTTCTTTGGAATGAACGTAAAGGTTCCGTTTGAAGGGGAAGCCCACGGTTTTGTAATTGTACTCATCATATGTGTAACACTATCTTTCACGTTAGCTTTTGTTTTTTGGAAGAAACGTTACTTTTAACGATAAGAAAGCTGCTCTAGCATAGTTATACAACTACGCTAGAGCAGCTTTTTTGCTATGAAATCTCAAATTTTGAATAGAATATAACTTGTACAATGTAATGTATATAAAGGGTATGTATTCCATATAAGCCTTGTTCAATTAATGAAATGGGGTTAAAATTACATATTGTTAATGAAAAGTTGGAGGAAATACATCATGGAATTGTTTCAATTACCGAAAGCATTCCTGCAAATGAATACAATTTTTATCTCCATATTGATCGAAGCACTTCCTTTCGTGCTCATTGGTGTATTTATTTCAGGATTCATTCAAATGTTCGTGACAGAAGATATGGTGGCAAAATGGATGCCGAAAAACCGATTTCTGTCTGTTTTATTAGCTACTTTTTTAGGTATGTTGTTTCCAGGTTGTGAATGTGGAATTGTTCCGATTGTAAGACGATTAATTGGAAAAGGTGTTCCACCATACGCAGGGATTGCATTTATGTTAACTGGACCTATTATTAATCCAGTTGTATTATTTGCTACTTATGTTGCCTTTGGGAGTAGTATGCACATGGTATGGTATCGTTCTATTGTAGCGATTATCGTAGCCATTATCGTTGGAATTATATTATCCTTTATGTTTAAAGAACATCAATTAAGAGATGATCACTTCCCAGAAGTGAATAATAAGCGTCCACTGCGTAAAAAAATGTGGGATGTATGTACACACGCTGTTGAGGAATTCTTCTCAATGGGAAAATATTTAGTACTAGGTGCGTTAATTGCAGCAGCGGTACAAACGTTTGTACAAACTTCAACACTTCTTGCTATTGGACAAGGTCCGTTTTCTTCATCAGCTGTTATGATGGGACTTGCTTATATATTATCACTTTGTTCAGAGGCAGATGCATTTATCGCTTCTTCGTTCCAAAGTACGTTTTCAACAGCTTCACTTGTCGCGTTCCTCGTTTACGGACCGATGGTGGATATTAAAAATATGTTTATGATGCTTGCGACATTTAAAACGAAATTTGTAATTGTTGTTATAGTTACAGTTACTCTTGTTGTTTATGCAAGCTCACTACTCATTTATGCGATGGGGTGGTAGGTTATGTTTCGAGCATATATATTATTAGGTTTTACAATATTAATTGCGCAGCTTCATATTTCGGGTAACATTACGAAGTATATCAATATGAAGTATGCCTATTTATCAACAACAGCAGCAATTATTTTAGGTTTCTTAACGATTATACAAATTATCGTCGTTTTCCAAAAAGAGCACCAAAAGGAAAAAGAGAAAAATGATTGCAGTTGTGACCATAGCCATTGCGGGCATGATCATTCAAAAGATGAGAATACATGGTGGAAAAAAGCATTTTCGTACTCCTTGTTTTGTTTTCCAATTATCTCAGGGTTATTTTTCCCAATTGCGACGTTAGATTCGGATATTGTTAAAGCGAAAGGATTTCATTTTCCTGTTGCACAAGCAGAAAGTAAGGATCCATTTATGACAAGACAATTTCTAAGACCTGATACGAGCATTTATTACGGGAAAGAAGGATACCGTGGTGTAATGGAAAAAGGGAAGAAAGAGTTTGTTACGAAAGACAATATTAATTTGAAAGATGAAGACTTCCTAAAGGGTATGGAAACAATTTATAATTATCCTGGCGAGTTTACTGGGAAAAAATTATCTTTTAAAGGGTTTGTTTTTAGAGATGATTCTTCTAAAAAAGAACAATACTTCTTATTCCGTTTCGGTATTATACATTGCGTAGCAGATTCTGGTGTGTATGGTATGTTAGTGAAAAAGCCAGAAGGCGTAGAGTGGAATAATGATGACTGGATTCAAGTAGAAGGAGAGATAACTACTGAGTTTTATCAGCCGTTTCATGCGAATATTCCTGTATTAGAAGTAACAAAATGGAATAAAGTTGAACAGCCGAAAGAACAATATGTATTTAGAGGAGCCGATTGATAAAATCGGTTCTTTTTTGTGGACTAAAAATTCTGAATGTTGTTAATATTAAACGTGTAGTTCATTTAGTATAGTGATTATTGAAATATTAGGGATAGTTCATTAAAGGGGTGATAACAATGACAGAAGTAAAGGGGAAAACAGCCAATGAGTCAAGGGTGTTCAAAACGAGCCGAGTATTCCCAACAGATTTAAATGATCATAACACGCTATTTGGTGGGAAGATATTAGCGGAGATGGATATGGTTGCTTCTATTTCAGCATCCAGACATTCAAGAAAGGAATGTGTCACAGCATCTATGGACTGGGTCGATTTCTTACATCCTGTTCGTTCTTCAGATTGTGTTAGTTATGAATCTTTCGTAATTTGGACAGGAAGAACTTCGATGGAAGTGTTTGTGAAGGTAGTGGCTGAAGATTTAATTTCAGGTGAGAAGCGTATAGCGGCAACGTCATTCGTTACTTTTGTGGCACTTAGTAAGGAAAATAATCCAGTTCCAGTACCGCGTGTTATCCCTGAAACAGAGAAGAGAAAGAATTACATCGTATTGCTGTGTTACGTGCAGAACAGCGTCATATACGTAAGGCAGAGAGTAAGAAAGTAGCCACATTGTTAACCTTTTGAGATGAATATTTAGCCATTTAAGTTACTATAGCAGTCAGAAATGGTTTTAAAATGAAAAGCGGACACCTAAAAATAGGTGTCCGCTTTTATAGTTTTTTCATCCACATATCATATGACAGTAGCTACTTAGCAGAAGCAAGCAGCACCGACGATGATTAAGAGGATAAATAATACGACTAATAGCGCAAATCCATTACCATGTGCGAAGCCCATTGTTATTTCCTCCTTTTATTTTAAGATACAACATACAATATGCAAATGAGCTATTGTTTGATATGGACATATATCATGCAATGACATATTTTCTTGAATGATAATGTAATAAAAAAGGGAAGATATAGAAATAACAGTAAGTGGAGAAAGGAATTTATCCATGAAGCACTTTTTCGCTATAATCCTTTGTTTAATAGGTGTATTCATTTGGATGAACATCGATGTAGAAATGGGGAAGGAAATGGCTAGTGAATATGAATTAGGACAAGTTCGATTAGGTGAATTTCAACTATATACGAACGGTGAAGAGTTATATAGAAAATTATTTGAGGATATAAACGATGCAGAAAAATATATATATATCCATTTTTATATTGTAGGAAAAGATGAAATAAGCCAAGAATTTTTACAGTTATTAGAGAAAAAAGCATCTAGCGGAGTAGAAGTGAAATTGTCAGTCGATCGGATAGGTGGATATAAGCTGAAGAAAAAGGTAATTAGCCGATTAAAGGAAAACGGTGTGAAGTTTACATTTAGTAAAAAACCGAAACTGAAAAATGTGTTCTATTCTTTGCATCAACGAAATCATAGACGTATTGTTACGATAGATGGAAAGGTATCATACGTCGGTGGCTTTAATATCGGAAAGGAGTACCTTGGACAAAATCCAAAGTTTGGGCCATGGCGTGATTATCACGTGCGTATCCATGGTGAGGGTGCAGCGGATATGGAAAGAAAGTTCGCCGAAGATTGGAAAGAAGATACAGGAGAAAAAATGTCTATACATGAAAGTATACCTACATTAGGGAATATAAAATATCAATATTTATTTTCAGATGGAAAAGGCTTATGGGAAAAGTATGGGGCACTTTTAAAAAAAGCTAAAAAGTCTTTAATTATAGCTACACCATATTTTGTACCAAGTAAAGAAATGGTGAAAGAGTTAAAAGCTGCATTAAATCGTGGTGTTAATGTGAAAATTCTCGTGCCATTTAAAAGTGATGCCATATTGTTAAAACAAGCTGCCTATCCATATTTGAAAGATATGTTACATGCTGGAGCGGAGATTTATCAATTTCGAAATGGATTTTTTCATGGGAAAGTAACAATTATTGATGGAGAAATTGTTGATATTGGGACAGCGAATTTTGATAATAGAAGTTTTTATTTAAATTGCGAGTCTAACTGTATCATATATGATAAAACAGTTGTTGATGAAGTATGGAGTCGATTACAGGTAGACTTTCATAAATCAAAACGATTTTCTGAAGAAGATTTTGAGAAAATTAGTAGATGGGATTGGTTTTTAGCAAGAATAGCGAATGTTTTAGCATCATATTTATAGTATATGGACAAAAGAGAAGGGAGGCGCTTTAATGGACTGTATGAAAGAATTAATGAGATATAGTTATATGCTAATATACAAGGTTGGAGAGTATGCTGGAAAGGTCAGAGACGAAGAATTAAAAAATCTATTACAGCACCATTTACCATATATGTTACAAGCATATAATGAACAAGTAAATTTTCAAGAAGGAGAGAATGTGCAGCATATAACCTGTGAAACAACGGAGTTTGATTTGCATGAAATGGAAAAGGAAACAGTTAGTAAATATACAGGGGATATTCATATTGCAACCAGTTATATTGCGCACTTGAAACGATTAGCTTTAAAGTTTGCTCAAGTTGCAGTGGAAGTTGCTAATCCAGAGTTTCGCTCATTTTTGGAAAATTGTTTCTTGAAAATGAACCGTTACGCTTATAGTGTGTGGCAATATGTTATGAAGAAGGAATATAAGATTACACATCTATATGAAAATGAAAAGTTTGCATGAGAAACTAAGGCGAAATGGTATGCGCCTTAGTTTTTTTACGTCCATTGAGAGAAAAAACTAGTTTTATTGTGTATCGATTGGAAATGAAATAAAATCAGGTTTTGTTATCAGAAAATTCAAAAAATTTACCGTATATTTACTGTTTTTCAATCTCTCCTTTAAAAATAGAGAGTAATATGAGGTTGTACATATTCTATCACAAGGAGGAAACGCAAATGAACAAATGGGTTAAATCATTAACTGCTATGGCACTTGCAAGTTCTTTATTAATGGTAGGTTGTAGTAAAGGTGAGGACAAGAAGAAAGAAGACGACACAACAACACAACAAGAGGATAAAAAGGATAAAGAAACAAGCGGAACCGAGAAGTCTACTGATTCTAAAGAAAAGAAATAAAGTAATAATAAAGCTTCCTCTCATATATGAAGAAGCTTTTTTGTTGTAAATTTATTGAGATTATTGAAAAATAGAAAGAGAATGAAAGAGGGGGAAAACAAATGAAAGTATGTATATTGGGAGCAACAGGACGAGTAGGTTCAAACATAATTAATTTAGCATTAAAGGATTCAGCTGAAGTGACTGCATTAGCGCGTGATTTAAATAGAATAGAAATGCAACATGAAAGGCTACGAGTGATAGAAGGTAATGTATTGAACGAAAATGATATAAAGAAAGTGATAGAAGGAAGCGATATAGTAATTAGTGCACTTGGAACGGATCAAAATGGAACATTAGGGAAGAGTATGCCACAAATCATTAAGCAAATGGAAGAAGAAGGGGTTCGTAGAATCATAACAATAGGAACAGCTGGTATTTTACAAGCAAGAACAAATCTAAATTTATATCGTTTTCAATCAACGGAATCAAAAAGGAAAACGACAACGGCAGCGGAAGATCATTTGGCTGCATATAAAGTACTAAGTAATAGTAATAATTTATGTTGGACAGTTGTTTGTCCGACACATTTAATAGATGGTGAGGCGACAGAGGTATATCGAACTGAAAAAGATATATTGCCAGAGGGTGGATCAAAAATTACAGTGGGTGATACAGCACACTTTGCATGGGATCTATGTAAGAAAAACATATATGAAAATAGTCGAGTAGGTATTGCATATTAAAAAAACCATCCCGAAGTCGGGATGGTTAAAAGATGATATAACACAAGAAGATGATAATCATAATGATTTGGAGAATTGCTTTCGCTACTGTACTGCTTAAAAAACCAACTACAGTAGCGACTCCAACTAGAAAGGCATCTTTTGGCGCTTTTTTATGCACTAGTTCTGTTATAAATACTGATAAGAACGGTATGATAATAAGTCCGAATGGTGGGAAGAAGAACGATCCGACAATGATAGAAATCATTCCGACACGTTCGCCCCATTTAGAACTACCGTATTTTTTTAAGAAATATCCATTTGCAATAAAATCAGCAACGAAAATGAAAAGAGTGAAAATGACTTGAATAATCCAAAAAGAAGTTGTTAATTCGCCTCCATTTATACCGAAATGGTAAATCAAATATCCAGCCCAGACAGCTAGTATGCCAGGGATAATTGGATAAATAAAGGCGAGAAATGAAACAATGAAACAGGCAATGATACAAATTGTTAATAAAACAGTCACTTTATAGCTCCTTTTTAATATCTAGTTTATGTACAGCAACTTTTTTGACTTGATGTCCATCAAGTTCTAATACTTTAAATTGAAAACCAGCATATTCAATGGAATAGCCAGCTTCAATATTTAAGTCAACTGCTTGAGAAAGAAGCCATCCTCCGATTGTATCTAAATCACTATCATCAATATGTAGGCCAAACATATCATTTACTTCAGAAATAAGCACCTTTCCATCTAAAACAGTAAGCTTAGGTGTACGCTTTTCAATCATAGGTGATTCATCCGCATCGAATTCATCTTGAATTTCTCCAATGATTTCTTCAAGAATATCTTCCATTGTTAAAAGTCCGGCAGTACCACCATATTCATCCATAACGATTGCCATCTGAACGCGATTTTTCTGAAGATGGACTAACGTTTTACGAATTGGAACTGTTTCAAATACAGTTAGAACAGGATGTATATAAGATTCAAGTGGTTTATAAATACCTTTCGTTTGATCATGGAATACTTCTTTCGTATTGATCATCCCAATGATATCATCTTTATCTTTTTCGATAATTGGATAACGTGTATATTTTTCAGTAGCGACGATATCCATATTTTCTTCTAACGTATTTTCAGTAGATAAGCAAATCATTTCGGTACGAGGAACCATAATTTCTTTTGCAACTCGATCATCAAATTCAAAAATGTTATTTACATATTTATATTCGGTTTGGTTTATTTCACCGCTTTTAAAACTTTCACCTAAAATGAGTCGCAATTCCTCTTCAGAATGAGCAAGTTCACTTTCTTTCGCAGGTTCTAATCCAAGTAATTTTGTGAAAAATATAGCAGTACTATTGAGTAGCCAAATGAATGGGTACATAATTTTATCAAATAAAATAAGCGGTCTTGCAAATTTGAGTGTGATTGCTTCTGCTTTTTGAATTGCGAAAGACTTTGGAACTAATTCACCTAATACAACGTGGAAAAATGTAATAACACTAAAAGCAATAACAAAAGATAAAGTGTTAGCCATTGTTCCAGTAATATTAATTTTTTCAAAGAGCGGTCGTAGTATATGTTCCACAGTCGGTTCACCAAGCCAACCAAGCCCTAAAGAAGTGATTGTAATTCCGAGCTGACAAGCTGATAAATAAACATCTAAATTAGATAGGACGCTTCTTGCAGCTAAAGCTTGTTTATTACCTTCATTTGCAAGTTGGTCAATTCGACTTTTTCGTACTTTTACAACAGCGAATTCTGATGCAACGAAAAAGCCAGAAATAAGAATAAGTACAAAGATGAGAAAAATATTTAATATGTCCAAGCGTGTTCTCCATTCCAAGGTTTGGAATAAAGATGTCACCTCCTGCAATTATGTTATACTTTTATAATAAATCCAAATGAAAAGAATAGTCAAAGGAAAAGGGTAAATATTGGTATGTTTCTGTAATAGTTTTTGAATTTGCTGTTATTTTGTCCGCTATACAAAAGGAATAACCCCCTACTTTTAGATTATAGAGGGTTATTTTAAATTAAGGTTTTGGAACACTTCTCGTTAAAGTGTATGACTGTTGCTTGGAGTAGTTTGTGGTCCATAGTGTTTGAAGGAAAGAAAGTATGCTATATGGGATATAGAGTAGTAATAAGCCGATTGTAACAATTATGGGTGAATTTCCGCCAAATTGAACGATAAATTGTAACAGTCCATTTGCATGAAAAACGCATTCCATAAAAACGAATGAAAGAATAATGGAACCTAAAATTGATTTATGATTCGAAGTAAGCGCCAAAAACAATGTATCCACAAGAAAAGAATCATGTTTTATTTCATATTCATTTGTGTTTTTTAAGAAAGGAATCCATTTTTTTACTGCTTGCATAACGATAATCATGGAAGTACTACATACGATGATAAATGATGAGTAGTAAGGAAGGTTTATAAATTGTGCGACGTATAGAAGTAGTAATAAGACTGAACATTGTAATACCACAGTACAAAAAGAGTAAGGAATCCATTTCAATACAGTAGTAAACTTTTTAAACGAGTTAGGTACTTTGAAAAATAAATGGCCGATACCCAAACTTATGAAAAATCCGATCGCAAGGGTAAAAGTAAAACGAACAATCGATATAAAATATATTTCCCATATGTAAGGGAATAATGGTGTTGAATGATTAGAAGTATGTATCATTTGGTTTGCTGAGAAAAAGATAGATTCATGCATCCAATCAACCTTTGGAATTGATATAGAAGAAAGCTGTGCGAAGTTTTGAAAAATGCTAATAAATCCATTTTGATAAGAATAATTGTGTGTAATAAAAAGAGCTGGAATAGGACTTATGGCAAAAATAACAATAATACCAATTATAAATTTACATATATGTGAGCGTAATAAGGACATATAACCACCTACTCTTAGGATATTCAGAAAATTCTTATTCTTATTTTAGCTTTTTTTGAAAGAAGTTACAATATATTTTTCATTCAGTAATTCAGAGAGAAGATTTGATAGCAAAAATATGCAAGTGAAGGATTCATGAATAAATTATGACAAGAAAATGAATAATTTTCAGAAAAATAAATAAATTATTTATTTTTTTCTGAAAATATAATATAGTTATGGCACAGAAAGTATTTTAACATAAGGAGGCTATTTATGAGGATTAAAGGGAATTACGTACCGAAAAGGGAAGTTTTACTGTGCTCAAGTTCGATTACGATAGGGGAAGCGTTAGAGCATTTAAATAAAACGGGGTATCGTTGTGTACCAGTTTTAGATGAAAAAAAAGAGAAATTTTTAGGGAATATATATAAAGTAGATATTTTAGAATATAAAGGATCACTTGATGAGAGTGTAATACAATTATTAAACGATAAAGAAGGATTTGTGAGAGAAGATTCATCTTTCTTTAAAGTATTTTTTACAATAAAAAAATTGCCTTATTTATCAGTAGTTGACGAAAAAGGGGTTTTCCTTGGAATTTTAACGCATAAAAAAGTTTTTGAGTTATTAGAGGATGCATGGGGTGTTCACTCTAGTAAATACTCTGTCATGATTGGAACGCAAGACTATAATGGAGCAATCCAAAAGTTATCGACAGTTTTAAAGAAATACACTGGTATTCAAAGTTTGATGACTTTTGATAATGATGCCTTATTAGTTCGTAGAATTATGTTTACATTAGGAGAAGAGTTTAACGACGGTGAATTAGAGACATTATTGAAAGATTTAGAAGATCACGGATTTAGAGTTGTGTATGTGGAAGAGATGAAAAATCCACGTGAAGTTGAAACGATAGAGTAACATACAAAAGCCATCTAAATTATATTAGATGGCTTTTGTATGTTACGTGTATAAAGTTATTTGAAAATAACGATTGAATAATAGGTGAGATTATAACAATATTTGTGTAAGAGAATAAAAAATGTAGATAATTTCGATTTTCAAAAAAATCAATTTGAAAATATGTTTTTATTTTGCAACTAAATATGTTACTATATGTGTGATAAAAACAAAGAGGTCTGACAACTATACTCCACGTAATAACACTCTAATGGTTTAAAAATTCAAAAAAATCAAAAATTAAAATAATAATTATATTAATGATTAGAGTAAAAATAAGGGGAATGGAGAAATTATGGAGAAAGACACTGCTTTGTAAGGGGCATATTTTATCATCTTGAGCAGAGAGGAGGATGCATAGCATATTGTAAAATATAGAGATAAACAATGAAAAAGTGCTATGCAAATGAAGAGCATGAAGGGACGTTTAAGGCCAGGTGATACGGTAGCAATTGGTTTAATGCTATTTGCATTATTTTTAGGAGCAGGAAATTTAATTTTTCCGCCAGTTTTAGGTCAACAAGCAGGAGAGAATGTTTGGATTGCTACAATAGGATTCCTTGTAACGGGAGTCGGATTACCCCTACTAGCTGTAACAGCTGTCGCGTTTGTAGAGGGGGACTTGAAAGCGCTATCTTCTAGAGTCCACCCTATATTTGCGTTTATTTTCCCATTGATTAGTTATTTAGCAATTGGACCATTTTTCGCGATTCCTCGTACTGGAGCTGTTTCGTTTGAAATGGGTATGAAGCCGTTTTATCAGAGGCAATGGTTTCAGAGTGGTACATGCTATTTCTTTTCACGATAGTTTTCTTCGGAATAACGTGGTATTTATCATTAAATCCATCTAAATTAGTGGATTGGTTCGGAAAGTTTCTTACACCATTATTAGTATTAATTGTCGCTGTTATTGTCGGAAAGGCAATTATTGATCCAATTGGAGAGCCAGCTGCTTACAAAGAAAATGCTTTCTTTGGTGGATTTATTCAAGGATATTTAACGATGGATGCAATTAGCGCGCTCGTATTCGGAATTGTCGTTGTACAAGTTATCCGCTCTAAAGGGATAAAAGAGAGTAGTCAAATTGCAAAAATAACAGTAGTATCAGGTATTATCGCTGTACTTGGTTTAACGTTAATTTATTTATCGCTTGCTTATCTTGGTTCAACAAGCACATCACTTGGTATCTCAGAAAACGGTGGTCTTATTTTAACGAATGTTGTAAATGAGCTATATGGGACGAGTGGTAAAATTTTATTAGGGCTTGTTATTATACTCGCTTGTTTAACAACTTCTGTTGGGTTAACATCTGCGTGTGCGGGTTTCTTTACAAACTTATTCCCAAAACTTTCGCATAAAACGATTGTAACAATGGTATGTGTATTTAGTTTAATTGTATCTAACCTAGGTTTAACACAATTAATCGCAGTAACATTACCTGTGTTAATGATCATTTATCCAGTTGCAATTGTATTAATTGTACTTTCGTATTTCCATAAGTGGATTGGGAAGCGTAATACAATTTATATTGGAGCTATTTTAGGTGCATTGTTAATTAGTTTCTTTAACGGTTTAGAAAGTGCGAAAATTAAAATTGACGCGATTTCTAATGTACTACAAATGTTACCGTTATATAACGAAGGAATCGGATGGTTAATTCCATCATGTATTGGCGGGATTCTCGGTTTCTTCTTCTATAAATCAAATGAATCAAGTGAATTACAAAAGAAAGGTGCTTAGGCACCTTTCTTTTTTTGAAGGGGATTTTTGTATTTTGTCTAAGTAATAATTGGGGGGAATGATAAATGGCTAATTTTGAAGATTTTTTAAATTTGGATTTGAGAATTGGAACTGTAATACATGCAAGGGAATTTAAAGAAGCGAGAGTACCAGCGATTAAACTAGCAATAGATTTTGGAGAAATCGGGATAAAGCAGTCAAGTGCTCAAATTACGAAAAGGTATAGTCCAGAAGATTTAATCGGTCAACAAATCGTTGCTGTTGTAAACTTTCCACCAAAGCGTGTAGCTGGATTCAAATCAGAAGTACTTGTGCTTGGTGGTGTTCCTGAAGCTGGTGATGTTGTGTTACTTCAGCCTAATATGGAATTGCCAAATGGAACAAAAATTAGCTAGGGTGAAGGTAGGGGCTAATATGGATATCGGACGAGAATATTTGCAATGTGCGATTTCGAACTTTAAAGCAACAAAGAAACAAGGGGAGCGGGCACTTTCTCAATTATCATATGAACAAATACAATGGTCTTCTCATGAAGAAACAAATAGTATAGCGATTATTATTAAGCATCTTCACGGTAATATGCGTTCTAGATGGACGGATTTTTTAACGTCTGATGGTGAAAAAACAGATCGTAATCGAGATGGTGAATTTGAAGGATGCTATCACTCAAAAGAAGAAACCCTTATAGCTTGGCAAGAAGGATGGAAATATGTTTTTAATACGATGAATACTTTAACGCCGGAACACTTATTGAAGACGGTATACATTCGCGGTGAAGCACATACTGTCATGCAAGCAATTGAAAGGCAAATTGCTCATTATGCATTGCATATTGGTCAGATTATATACATTGGGAAGATGTTAAAAGAAAATGAGTGGGAATGTTTAAGTATTCCGAGAGGTCAGTCTGCACGTTATGTAGAGAAAAAACGTTCAACATAATAATAAGAAAGAAACCGATAAAAAATGGGAAAAAAGAAAGTCAGCCAAATAATAGATGGTTCTGTAATCATAAGAATACTGCCAAAAATAAGTCCATATATAATAAGAAAGGAATTGAAAAGTGTATTCACAGGGAGAAATCGTGAGATGAACACTTGCTGTCGTTTAAAACAATCACTGTGAAATAAATAAAAGCGGAAGTACCATGTGGCTGTAATAAGATCTTTCTTTTTCATAATTCTTTTTTTGCATGTATGACAGATAAATGGTGGGTGCATTTCATTACGCTCCATTTTTTATTTTCATAATAATGTGAGACAAAAGTAGGTACAAAGTGTATGTTCCTATATACGCTCCTGCAATAAGGAAAAATGGATTCAGTAAAATTCCATGAATGCTCGTCATGAAAACTAAATCTTGTATTAAAACATCGTATATATTAATGGAAATAATTATACCGAGTACATACAGTGCCAAGTACGCAGAAATATGTAGCACAATAGAGATTTTTGGTTGCTTAGCGGACAAATACAAAATGAATGATAGAGCGATTGGTAATATTCCTATTAATAGCTTCAATTCATTTCACCTCATTAACAATATAGCCGAAATTTTAACGGTCTATTCTCTAGGGCTTGTACATAACTTGAAATAGAGAGGTGATAGTATGAATCGGGGCTTTTTTTTTATGAAGTTTACAAGTATGCGTAAGTTAGTTTTATTTGTTATTACTACAATGCTAGCGACTTTTTTTCTTATTAGTATGATGGTAACCTCTATGAAAGAGACAAAGTCAACGTATTTATATAATTGGTTAAATGAGTTATCGATGAATGGTTACATGTATGTACTTGGAAAAGAGAATCATTATTTTACACAGGAGTATCGAAATTTGAATCAAGATTTTTCAATTTCTTCTTTTCTCTTTTCTATGGCTACAAATATTCGCTTTAATGATGTACGCAGTTTCGTCGGGAAAGAGCTCCCGGGGTTTGGTAAGTACGATACAGAAATTGTTATTGCGGGTGAGGGTACAAATTATTCTAACTTACCGATAGAGTCGAGTGTTCCTCTTGAAGAAGTGGTGAAGGAACGGACTAGTGGAACTGGACAAGTACCTAAACAAGATACGAGTAAAGAGAAAAAACAGCCGTCCCAAACGACTGGGAAGAGACAAGTTGCGTTTATTTATCATACACATAGCTGGGAATCTTATTTACCTTTACTTAACTTAACGAATGACCCGAATCCGAATAAAGCAACGAGTTCTGTATCGAATATTTCTATATTAGGAGATCGTTTCCGTGAACAACTAGAAGGTGAAGGGATTGGAGCTACTAACGATAAGAGTGATGTTGGTCAAAAGTTAATAAGTAAAGGTTTAAACAGTAATAGTTCGTATAAAATGTCACGAGAAATTGTGCAGCAAGCTATGGCTGGAAATAAAGATCTTCAATACTTTTTTGATTTGCATCGTGATAGTGCCCGAAAGAATGTAACGACAAAAACAATTGGAGATAAATCATATGCAAAGCTTGCATTTGTAGTAGGGAAAGGAAATAAAAACTATGAAAAAAACTTACAATTAGCGACAGCTTTACATGAGGCGATTAATAAGAAATATCCAGGAGTGAGCCGTGGGGTCATTCAAAAAGGGTTCCAGACAGGAAATGGAATCTATAATCAAGACCTATCAGGACAAGCGATATTAATAGAAGTTGGCGGTGTAGATAATACAGAGGAAGAATTGAATCGATCAATTGATGCACTTGCTAAAGCATTTGGTGAATATTTTTGGCAGGCAGAAAAAGTGAATGGATAAAGTGAAACGTGAATTAGCCAGGACATCTATCGATAATTATTAGCTCACTTCAATCTTGAAAAAACGTAAGTGTAATGCTTGCGTTTTTTCTTTGTAATGGTGAGACGTCACAGAATAGACATAATTTGTCGTTGTTATAGTAATATCGAAATTTGTCAATTTATAGTAGGAGATTTACAAAGGAATTTTCGGGAAAGTAGAGAAAATCTTTTTTATAAGGAAAACTTTTTATTATGAAACTGGTAGGGTGATTGAAGTGATTAGGGAAATCGAAATAGAAGATGCAGCATCATTTTTGCAATTAAGTAAGCAATTAGATGAAGAAACGAAGTTTATGCTATATGAACCAGGAGAAAGGAAAACTACAGCTGAGCAACAAGAAAAAATGATCCATCGATTTATGGAAAATGAATATGCAACAATATTTGTAGCAGTTGAAGATGAGAGGATAGTAGGTTTTATATTAGTGAATGGAAATAACATTCAAAGAAAGAGGCATGTGGCAAGCATTGTAATTGGTATTTTGCAAGAGTATAACGGGCGAGGTATTGGGACTAGATTGTTTAAAGAGGTTGAGAAGTGGGCAAAATTACATGATGTATGGCGTTTAGAATTAACAGTAATGGCCCACAATACAAGAGCTCAGGCACTATATAAAAAAGCTGGATTTGAGAAAGAAGGTGTCAAAAAAGCTGCTCTTATTATCGATGGAAAGGGCATCGATGAGTATGAAATGGCCAAATTATTAAAATAAGAGGTCGTTATATGAAAAAAAGATGGGCACTACTTGGTATTGTAGCTGCAATAATTATTATTGGAGTAGCAGGAATCAATTATAAAATGTATAAGGATAAGCAGGCGCGGGAAGTAAGTGTAAATAGCATATTTCCGAAAGCGAAAGAAACGATTGCTAATATGGATGGGGATATTGCGGTAATTAATAATCCGAATTCAATGCTTGTACTTGTAAATAAAAGTAGGCGTTTACCAGATGGGTATAGACCGCCAGATTTAGTTATTCCGAAAGTGCGCTACTCTAGTGAAGGTGATCAAGAAAAGAAAAAGATGAGAAAAGAGGCAGCGAGGGCGCTTGAGGATATGTTTCAGCAGGCTGACAACGAGCGTATTTTTCTTTTTGCAGTTTCTGGATTTAGATCTTTTGATCGACAAAAAGCATTAAATACGATGTATAAAAAACAAGACGGGGAAGCAAAAACAGCAATGTCTAGCGCGGTTCCTGGCACAAGTGAGCATCAAACTGGACTAGCTATGGATATTACGTCTCAATCTGCTAAATTTCAGTTAGAGACGGTTTTTGGGGAAACGAAAGAAGGTCAGTGGCTTTCTGAAAATGCCCATAAATTTGGTTTTGTTGTTCGATACACAAAAGCGAAAGAAACGATTACGGGTTATCGGTATGAACCATGGCACGTAAGGTATGTGGGAAATCCACAAGCTACATATTTGTATGATAATCAACTGACGCTTGAAGAAGTAACAGAGTAAATGATTGAGGGGAGAGACGTATAATGACGATGTTATATAAGAAAAAAGTACATGCATATATTACAAGAGAAAAAGAGGGGGTTATGCAATTACTTGTTTTTAAACATCGTGATATACATGAAGCTGGTATTCAAGTGCCAGGAGGAACGGTTAATGAAGGTGAAACGTTAGAAGCGGCTATATTGCGTGAAGTACAGGAAGAATCCGGATTGCGTCATTTATGCATAGAACGTTTTTTAGCAGATTACATCATACATATGAAAGAAAAACAGGAATATGAAAAACGCCACTTTTTTCATGTAACTTTACTAACAGATGTAAAGGATACTTGGGAACATATTGTAAGTGCTGGTGAGGAAGATAAAGGATTAGTATTTTGCTACGAATGGGTTGATATTGCAAAATGCCCTGAATTAGCTGGGAAACAAGGTGAGTTTTTACATTTGTTAGATGAAGTATACGCACAGTAATGTAAGAGTCTGAAGCGAAGGTTAATGCGTTTCAGACTTTTTTTATTTTTCGGGAAATTAAAGGTGTTTAAATAAGGAAAGTGAATTTCTTTAAAGGGATATTAATTAAGCTAGCTTATGCTTTTGAACAAGCGACAAAGCATAGAAAAATCCCTAACTTATCATGAATAGAATAAACAAAGAGGACAGGAATCCCTGTCCTCTTTGTTTTAGTGATTAAAGTGAAATATCGTTCTGCTCTGTCTTATGATATTTTAATAAACTAAAAGATAAACAAGCGGAACATAAAATAAGAATAGAAGCGATGATATAAATTGTACGAACACCGAACATATCAGTAATAATGCCAATGCTAAGCATAGATAGTCCAGAGGCTGTTGAAAGAAGTGCACCATGTGCTGTATACATTTTGGATAATAAAGCAGGGGCGACACTTGATTGTAAAACAGTCGTTTGGGAAATATCTCTAATTTGATAACATGGTCCCATTAGAACACATAGAAAAAGCGCAATAAATCCGCTGCTTGTCATACCGTATAAAAATGTAAGAATACTAAACATAAGAGAGCCAATCGACATAGATCGTATTAAATTGTTTTGAATATAGGAACTCATTTTCCATGCTAATAGACCACCGATTAACGTGCCAACATAATAACTTGTATTAATATATCCCCACCATTCTTCGCCTTTATGAAGGATAGTCGTAACGTATGCCATCGTAATAGCACCAATCCATATTGTCCCTGCGAAAGTTTCAATTAAGTCCATATATGTAACGGTACGGAGAGAAGGATTTTGAAATAGGAGTTTCCAACCTTCCAATAAAACAGTACTTTTGGAAGAGGGAGAATCTGCTATTCTTTCAGTATGTATGGAACGTAATGAAAAATGTAATGCAATGCATCCGAAAATCATTAAAATGTTATTAATCATGAGTGTAGAAGTAGCGCCAATGAGAAGAACGACAATACTCGTAAATGAATAAGCAACGGCTTGCACAATTTGTGTTGAAAAGGAAAAGATACTATTTACTTTTACTAATTTTTCTTTCGGTGTAAGGCGCGGGAGAATACCGTATAATAACGGAGCACTCCACCCACTACATAATGAAATGACAAAAATAAAAGTTAATAGAGCTATAATGTTTGTGGATAAGACCGGGAACAAAATCATTAATAATAGTAAAAAGACTGTTTTCAGCCATTGGAGCGTATATAACAGCGTATAAGATGGAAAACGATTTATTATAAGTGGTGCAGAGATGTTAGCAATTAGATTTGTGATAACTTGTAATAATGGAAAAAGAGCAGTAATAGTAGCTGATTTAGTTGCTATATAAATATGAGTTGTAATAATCATTACATATACGATGTCAGCGAGAGTAATGCATATTTTGGAACCTAAATAGTAGATTAGTGACAGGTTTCTCAATAAGATTATCACCTCTATAAAAAATAGTATTTAGTAATTAGAATAATTGTAATTTAAAAATTAAAATTTTTAAAGAATTTAATTTTTTGTCACTTTTTGAAAGGGATTTTCATGTATAATGAAGAATATATTGATATAGTATTATATTGATAATCATTGTAACAGTGAGTATGTACAATAGCTTGTAGCAAACGCCCAAGTGTAAGAAAGGGCGGATAAACCATTCTTTTCTTCATATACATATAGAAAATGAGAAAGAAAGTGAGGGTTGCATATGGCTGCTTGGGTAATTTGGTTTATAATAGCTGGTATTTTATTTATCGCAGAAATGTTGTCGATTACATTTTACATGCTTTGGCTTGGAATTGGAGCTGTTGTCGGAGGTCTTATTGCTTTGTTTGCTCCTGATGCACTACTGTTACAAGTTACTGTTGGTGCAATTGTGAGTTTAACTTTGACATTCTTTACGAAAAGAATTTCAAAAAACTTTCGAGAAGCAAAAGGTTTTACTGATACAGTAGATATGCTTGTTGGTAAAAAAGGGATTGTTATGCAAGCGATTACAAATGAAGCGAATGGTATTGTGAAAGTGGATGGAGATACTTGGACAGCTATTGCAGATTCTTCAATTGATGCTGGAGAAAAAGTCGTTGTTATAAAGAGGCATAGTACTATATTACAAGTGAAAAAGGAGAGTGAATAAATATGGTAGCATTAACGTTAACGATTATATTCGCACTAATTGTAGTTACATTTATCGCATTAACAATTAAAATTATTCCTCAGCAAAAAGTTGGGGTTGTTGAAAGATTTGGTAAGTTTCAACGTATCATGCACCCAGGGTTAAATATTTTAATACCAATTGTAGATCGTGTTCGTGTATATCATGACTTACGTATTCAACAAACGAATGTACCACCGCAAAAGGTAATTACGAAAGATAATGTTCAAGTAGAAATTGATACTATTATTTTCTATCAAATTGTTGAACCAGAACTTGCGACATATGGTATTTCAAACTATGAATATGGTGTTCGTAATATTACTTCAGCAACGATGCGTCAAATTATCGGTAAAATGGAACTGGATGAAACGTTATCTGGTCGTGAAAAAATTTCAACAGAAATCCGCTTAGCGCTTGATGAAGCAACAGAAAAATGGGGCGTACGTATTGAACGTGTCGAAGTTGTTGATATTAACCCGCCAAAAGATGTGCAAGCATCAATGGAAAAACAAATGAAGGCTGAGCGTAATAAACGTGCGATTATTTTAGAAGCTGAAGCAGCAAAACAAGATAAAGTCCTTCGTGCTGAAGGGGAAAAGCAAAGTAAAATCTTGATGGCTGAAGGGGATAAAGAAGCGCGTATTCGCGAAGCTGAAGGTATAAAAGAAGCAAAAGAATTAGAAGCGCAAGGGGAAGCAAGGGCAATTGAAGAAATCGCAAAAGCAGAACAAAATCGTATTGAATTGCTTCGTGAAGCGAATTTGGATGAGCGTATACTTGCTTACAAATCATTTGAATCATTAGCTGAAGTTGCAAAAGGACCAGCAAATAAAGTCTTTATTCCGTCTAATGCAATTGAAACACTTGGTACTCTTGAGGCAATTGGAGAAATATTTAAAGAAAAACAAGTGAAGAAACTACCTTCAAATGATACAGGAAAAGAACAATAAAAGTGAGGAAGAGAAATGGGATACCATTTCTCTTTTTTTGCGTATATTCCGAAAAGCTTGTACATATCCATGTATAAAGAAGGTGATGCAGTGAAAAAGTATGCAACTCGAATACATGGGAAGAAACTGATTTCGTTACTTCTTTTATATGCGCTAATAGTAATTATGATAGCGTCGATTTTGACGTCATTTTTACATACAATGAAATCGAATTATGCAAATCAATGGTTTGGAAAAGTATCGATGCAAGGTTTTGTTCAAATGATAGAAAGTGAGAATCGCTATTACGGATTTGATTATTTTAAGAAGAATAAAAGAGAGTCAGTTGGAAATTTAATGTTCTCTATTGCGACAGATTTGAAAATTAAAGATTTAAGAACATTCGTCGGTAAAGAAGTACCTGGTATGTCAAAGTATTATTCTAATATTATCGTAGCTGGGGAAGGGACAAACTTGACGAATATCCCAAATGAATCTAGTGTACCGATTGAAGAAGTAACGAAAGAACGGGAAGTAGCAAAAGATAAAGTTACAGAAGCGGAAAAGAATAATCCGGTTCAGAAAAAGAACGGAGCGAAAAAAGGTGAAAGTGCAGTATATATTTATCATACACATAGCTGGGAATCCTTCTTTCCATTATTACCAGGGGCTACGGATCCATCAAGTCCAGATGTAAATGTGTCCTTACTAGGGAAACGTATGAAAGAGCAACTTGAAGGACAAGGAATTCCGGTAGTTCACGATAAAACGAATATGGGTGATTTATTAGCGAGTAAAAAATGGAAATGGCCGCAATCATATAAAGCGTCTCATGAATATGTAAAAGAAGCATTAGCACAAAATAATAAAATTGCGTTTCCAATTGATATACACCGTGACGATCAGCGTAAGAAAGTAACAACAAAAGTAATTAACGGAAAATCGTATGCAAGATTATATTTTATAATTGGGATGGAAAATGAAGGCCGTGCTGAAAATGAAAAAATTGCAAGAGCGATCAATAGTTATTTAGATGAAAACTACTACGGATTAAGTAGAGGGATTTTTCCAAAGTATAAAAAAGATGGAAATGGCGTTTATAACCAAGATTTATCGAAAAATGCGATGTTAATTGAAGTTGGTGGTGTTGATAATACGTTAGATGAATTATATAACACAATTGATGTGTTAACAGAAGCGTTTAGTAAATATTATTGGAATGATGCGGAAAAAGTGAATGGATGAGGGACGGGAGTGGTCATCTCCCTGTCAAGTAGACAGTAATAAAAAGAGTATTATGCCACGGCCTTTTCCCGATATTCTACCGGGGAAAGGCCGTGAAGTTTTTCTTGGAATCTTTCTGTATTATAAAATTGAATATATTCTTGAATTGCTCGGTAGGCCATTTCATATGTT